>JBOHBY010000690.1:0-5818 GCA_050698635.1 Spirillospora sp. | reverse complement strand
GCCTGTCGCTGACCGCCGCCCGGGGCGCGGTCACCTCGCTGCTCGGCCCGAACGGGGCGGGCAAGACGACCGCGATCGAGATCTGCGAGGGGTTCCGGCGGGCCGACTCGGGGACGGTCCGCGTCCTCGGCCTCGACCCCGTCGCCGACGGGCGGGCGCTGAAACCGAGGGTCGGGGTGATGCCGCAGTCGGGCGGCGTGCCCGGCACGGCCCGCGCCGGGGAGTTCCTGCGGCTGGTCGCCTCGTTCCACGCGACGCCGCTCGACCCGTCCGCGCTGCTGGAGCGGCTCGGCCTCACCGAGCACGCCCGCACCCCGTTCCGCCGCATGTCGGGGGGGCAGCAGCAGCGGCTGTCGCTGGCCGTCGCCGTCGTCGGACGGCCCGAGCTGGTCTTCCTCGACGAGCCCACCACCGGCTTGGACCCGCAGGCCAGGCACGCCACCTGGACGCTGGTCGAGGAGCTGCGCGCCGCCGGGGTCTCGGTCGTCCTCACCACGCACAACATGGACGAGGCCGAACGCCTGTCCGACCATGTCGTCATCGTCGACCACGGCAGGGTCGTCGCCGAGGGCGCCCCGGAGGAGCTGACCGGGGCGGAGCGGCAGCTGCGGTTCCGCGCCCGTCCCGGCCTCGGCCTGGACGAGCTCCTCTCCGCGCTGCCCGCCGGGAGCGCCGCCAAGGAGTCGCCCGCCGGGCACTACCTGATCGAGGCGGACGTGCGGCCCGAGCTGCTCGCCACCGTCACCGCCTGGTGTGCCTCGCACGGCGTCCTCACCGAGGACCTGCGGATCGAGCGCCGCACCCTGGAGGACGTCTTCCTCGAACTGACCGGACGGGAGCTCCGCTCGTGACCGCCGCCGCACCCGCCTCCATGGATCTTTCTCCCGCGCCCGGGGCGGTGCCGTTGCCGCGGATGATCATGTCCCAGGCGGCCTACGAGGTCCGGGCGGTCCTGCGCAACGGCGAGCAGCTGCTGCTGACGCTGATCATCCCGGTGGTGCTGCTCGTGCTGTTCAGCGCCACGTCCCTGCTCGACCTCGGGCCTGGACGGCGCGTCGACTTCCTCGCGCCCGGCGTCCTCGCGCTGGCGGTGATGTCCACGGCGTTCACCGGGCAGGCGATCGGGACGGGCTTCGAGCGCCGTTACGGCGTCCTCAAGCGGCTCGGCGCGACGCCGCTGCCGCGCGGCGGCCTCATCGCCGCCAAGACCCTCGCGGTGATCGCCGTCGAGGCGGTGCAGGCCGCGGTGATCTGCGCGGTGGCGCTGGCGCTCGGCTGGCACCCGGACGGCGACCCCGGCTCGGTGATCGTCCTGCTGCTGCTCGGCACGGCCGCGTTCAGCGGATTCGGGCTGCTCATGGCCGGGACGCTGCGCGCCGAGGCCACCCTCGCCGCCGCCAACCTCGTCTACATCGTCCTGCTGGCCGTGGGCGGCGTCGTCTTCCCGCTGGACGAGTTCCCGGGCGGCGTCCAGGACGCGCTGGACCTCCTGCCGATCGCGGCGCTGGCAGAGGGCCTGCGCGACGTCCTCCAGGACGGCGCGACCCTCCCCGGTACGCCCCTCGCCATCCTCGCGGTGTGGGCCGCCGTGGGGCTCGTGCTGGCCGGGAGGTTCTTCAAGTGGGAGTAGTGGATGGCGCTCGCTGAGGCGCCAGGGTCGTTCGGGGGCGCGTCCCGGGCGGCCGGGCACGGCCGTACGCTCTCGCTCGGGTCGGTGCCGCCGCCCGCGCTGATCCTGCTCGGCATCATCTCGCTGCAGGTCGGCGCCGGTATGGCCAAGCACCTGTTCGACCGGTTGCCGCCCAGCGCCGTGGTGACCATCCGGCTGATCGCGGCCGCGATCGTGCTGGGGATCGTGACCCGCAAGGCGCTGCGGACCGTCCTGCGCGACCACTCCCGCTCCAGCCTCGCCATCGCCGCCGGGTTCGGGCTGGCGCTGGCGCTGATGAACTACTCGATCTACCAGTCGTTCGCGCGGATCCCGCTGGGCGTGGCGGTCACGATCGAGTTCCTCGGCCCGCTGGCGGTGTCGATCGTCGCGTCCCGCCGCCCGCGGGACGTGCTGTGGGTCCTGCTCGCCGGGGCGGGCGTCGTCATGCTGGCCCGGGGCGGCACCGCCGACCTGGACCCGGTCGGGATCGCGTTCGCGCTGGTCGCCGGGGCGTGCTGGGCCGGGTACATCGTGCTGACCGCGACCGTCGGGCAGCGGTTCCCCGGCTCCACCGGCCTGGCCCTGGCGAGCATCGTCGGGTCGATCGCGATCCTGCCGCTCGGCGTCGCGTCCGCCGGCTCCGCCCTGCTCGACCCGCTGCTCCTGCTGATCGGCCTCGGCGTCGGGCTGCTGTCGTCGGTGATCCCGTACTCGCTGGAGCTGGAGGCGCTGCGGCGGATGCCCGCCCGCGTCTTCGGGATCCTGATGAGCCTGGAGCCCGCCGTCGCGGCGCTGGTCGGCATGACGCTGCTCGGCGAGATCCTCACCGGACGCCAGTGGGCCGCGATCTGCTGCGTCATCATCGCCTGCGCGGGCGCCACCCGAAGCCAGAAAGACCCGCCCGAGGCACCCGAAGTTTGAGCGGAGCGAACCGGGGGGCGTGGGGGGGCGTCCCCCAACAGGGCAAGTGCTTGAGTGGCGGGTGGGCGCGGGAGCGTGGAAGGATCAGTGGTGAGGATCGTCCAGGGGAGAGGAGCCGCCGTGATCGGCCGGACCGACGAGCAGGGAATGCCGCCCGAGTTCTTCGAGGCGGGGTCGGCGTCGTTCGTCGGCTTCCTGCGCGTCCATTCCCCCGAACTGCTGCCCATCAACCGGGTGCCGGACGGGGACGTCCCTGAGCTGCCGCACGGCACCACCGTCCTGGCGCTGAAGTTCCCGGGCGGGGTCATGATGGCCGGTGACCGGCGCGCCACGCAGGGCAACCGCATCGCCTACCGCCAGCTGGACAAGGTGCAGCGCGGCGACGAATACTCCGCCGTGGCGTTCGCGGGGACGGTCGGGCTGGCGCTGGAGATGGTCCGGTTGTTCCAGGTGGAGCTGGAGCACTACGAGAAGATGGAGACGGTCCCGCTGTCGCTGCCGGGCAAGGCCCGCCGTCTCGGCGCCGTCATCCAGGCCAACCTCGCGCAGGCGTTGCAGGGCCTCGCGGTCGTCCCGCTGTTCGCCGGTTACGACCCCGGCACGGGCGAGAGCCGGATCTACACCTACGACATCACCGGCGCCCCGCAGGAGGCCCGCGACTTCCACGCGGACGGCTCAGGTTCGCCGTTCGCGCTCGGCGCGCTGAAGAAGCTGTACCGGAGCGACCTGTCGGTGGAGGACGCGGCGACGGTGTGCGTCCAGGCCCTGTACGACGCGGCCGACGACGACTCCGCCACCGGCGGCCCCGACCTGGCGCGGCGCATCTACCCGACGATCGCGGTCGTCACCGAGGACGGCTACCGCCGCCTGCCGGAGGAGCAGGTCTCGGCGATCGCCGGGGACGTCGTCCAGGCCCGGATGGACCAGCCGAACGGGCCCGTCGCGCCGCTGCGCTGAGGGCCGTCCCAGCGGGGAGAACGTCGTACCCGGCTTCTAGACTCGGCCGTATGGCACGCGCGAACGACGAGGCTGCGGCCCTCATCCAGGAACTGGCCGACCTGCTGTCCATCACCGGTGGCGACGCGTTCAAGATCAGGGCGTACGAGAAGGCGGCGCGGGTGATCGCGGGCCATCCGGACGACATCTCCGGCCTCGACCTGGCCGGGCTCCGCACGATCCCCTCCGTGGGCGACGCGATCGCGAAGAAGGTCCTCGACTACACCACGACCGGCACGATCCGGCAGGTCGAGGAGCTGCGCACGCAGATCCCGGCGGGGGTCAGGGCGCTGACCGCGATCCCGACGCTCGGCCCGAAGAAGGCGCTCGCCGTGTACGAGGCGCTCGGCGTCTCCTCGGTGGACGAGCTCGCCACCGCGATCAGGGAGGGCCGTCTCAAGGGCGTGAAGGGGTTCGGCGCCAAGACGGAGGAGAACATCCTGCGCGGCATCGAGCTGATGCGCAGCGCCGGAGAGCGCGTCCTGATCGACGCCGCCGCGGGCATCGCCGACGAGATCGTCGCGGTGCTCTCCGAGCTTCCGCAGGTGGAGCGCGTCGTCTACGCGGGGTCGCTGCGCCGGATGCGGGAGACGATCGGGGACGTCGACGTCCTGGCCGCCTCCCGCGACCCGCGTCCGATCATGGAGGCGTTCACGGCGCTGCCGTTCGTCGCGGAGGTCGTCGCGGGTGGCGACAAGAAGACCTCGATCAGAACCGCGAAGGGGTTGCAGGTCGACCTGCGGGTCGTCCCGCCGGAGTCGTGGGGCGCCGCGCTCCAGTACTTCACCGGGTCGCAGGCGCACAACATCCGGACCCGCGAGATCGCCGTGAAGGCGAGCCTCAAGCTGTCGGAGTACGGGCTGTTCGACGCCGAGTCCGGCGAGCTGGTCGTGTCGGAGACGGAGGAGGAGGTGTACGAGCGGCTCGGCCTGCCGTGGGTTCACCCGGCCCTCCGGGAGGACACCGGCGAGATCGAGGCCGCGCTCGCGGGCGAGCTGCCCCGGCTCGTCACGGTCGACGACCTGCGCGGTGACCTGCACAGCCACACCGACCTGACCGACGGCGTCGCGACCCTCGCGGAGATGGCCGCCGCCGCGCACGCCCGCGGCCTGGAGTACTACGCGATCACCGACCACGCGCCCGACCTGGTGATGCAGCGGATGACGGACGAGAAGATGCTCGCCCAGCGCGTCCAGATCGCCGAGCTGCAGAAGGAGTACGGCGACCTGACGCTCCTGCACGGCACCGAGCTCAACATCGGCCCGGACGGCGACGTCGACTGGGACGCCGACTTCCTGTCCGGCTTCGACGTGTGCGTGGCGTCCGTCCACTCCCATTTCACGCAGGACCAGGCGGCGATGACGCGGCGGCTCGTCCGGGCGTGCGAGAACCCGCACGTCCACGTCATCGGGCACCCGACCGCGCGCAGCATCGGCCGCCGCCCGCCGGTCGACGCCGACTGGGACGAGGTGTTCCGCGCGGCGGCCCGCACCGGCACCGCGATGGAGATCGACTCGTTCCCCGACCGGCTCGACCTGCCCGCCGACCTGGTCCGCCGCGCCAAGCGCCTGGGCGTGAAGTTCTCGGTCGACACCGACGCGCACTCGCTCGGCCACCACCGCAACATCCGCTACGGCGTCGGCACCGCGCAGCGCGGCTGGCTGACGCCGGGCGACGTCATCAACACCTGGCCGCTCGACCGGCTCCGCGAGTTCCTGCGCAAGCGCTGACGTCAGGCGGGCTGCGCGTCAGGCGGATTGCGTCAGGCGGGCTGCGTCAGGCGGGTTGGGGCGTCTCGGCGGGCGCGCGGGTGGCGGGGGCCGCCGGTTCCACGGCCGCCGGGACGGGCCCGCGGTCGCGGAGGGCGAAGAACAGGCGGAACGCCGCGAGCCACATCAGCACCGCGCCGAGCATGTGCAGCAGCACCAGGCCCTCCGGGACGCCGAGGAAGTACTGGACGTATCCGACGACGCCCTGCGCGACGATGATGGCGGCCAGCTCGTGCCCGCGGCGGCGGGCGGCGGACGGGGCGCGGGTCCGGTGCAGGACGACGACCGCGAGCACCGTCAACGCGGTCGCGGCCCAGGCCAGCAGGCTGTGGATGCGGGCGACGTCGGTGATGTCGAACCCGTAGCGGCGTGACTCGGCGTCGCCCGCGTGCGGGCCGGTGCCGGTGACGACGGTGCCCGCGACCAGGACGGCGGCGCACGCCACGAGCAGCGCGGCGGCGAGGCGGCGCGTCCACGGCCC
>JBOHBY010000689.1:0-1937 GCA_050698635.1 Spirillospora sp. | reverse complement strand
CCCCCCCACAGGTACAAGAGATGAGCGGGGTCCTGAGATGAGCGAGGACACGGTGCGGGCGCCGGAGCCGCTGGTGGGGGAGGTCGTTCCGGTGACGGTCGAGCCGGACGCGATCCTGCCGTGCCATCACGGCTGCACCTGCCGCCTGCACGAGCAGGTGGTGTACGGGGGACGCGTCCCCGGCCATCCGCCGGAGGTGCTCGACCAGGGCGAGATGGGCCTGCTGACCGACGCCGCCGAGCAGGCCACGCGCCGGTTGAACGGCTACCACAACCACCTGTGGCGGCAGCGCGCGATCGCCGTGGAGGCGCGGTACGCCGCGCTCGACGCACTGGAGGCGCTGGCGGCGCTGGTGTCGGGCGGCGGGGTCGCGCGGGCGCGGGAGGACATGGACGCGGTCGAGGAGCGTTTCGCCGACCTGCCGCCGGAGGACCGGCGGCCCGCGCCCCGCTGGCTGGTCTGGCTGACCGTCGCCGTGGCCGTCACGGTCGGCGTGTTCGACGCGGTGTTCTTCCAGAAGGCGTTCCTGGACATCCTCAACGTCCCCGTCCACGGTTTCTCGCTGGGGAAGGTGGTCGGGTTCCTGGCGGCGGCGTCGCTGGCGGTCGGGCTGGTCGTCGCGGGACGGATCATCGCCGGGCCGCTGTGGCGGCTCGGCCGCGGCTGGAGATCGCCCGCCACCCCCGACCAGCCGCCGCCGTCCCGCGGGACGGTGCTGCTGCGCGTCGCGCTGCTGGTCGCCGGTCCCGGCGCGATCCTGTTCGTGCTCGGCTACTGGGCGAACCTGCGGGGCGAGCTGGCGTATCTGGAGTCGCAGGGGTCGGGGAGCTACCTTCCGCAGTCCTTCGAGGTCATGATGCTGCTGCTGGCCATGGCGCTGGTCGTGATCCTGCTTGAGGTGCTCACCTACAACCCGTACCAGGCGGGGATCAGGAGCGCCGAGCGGGAGCTGCGCAGGCGGGAGCGGGAGGCCAGGAACGCCGGTGACCGCGCTCGCGCCGCCGTCGCCGCGTACGAGGTCGCCTGGCGCGATCTGCGCTCCAGCCGGGACGAGGTGATCGCCGTCGTGCGCGCCGAGCTGGCCAGGCCGTGGCACGAGGTGATCCTGCCCGCCCGGCTGCGGCACGGCCGGGCCACGCCCGTGCCCGTTCCGCCGGACCCGGACGTCGACTCCTCGACCGGCGCCGAGGTGATCGACACGACGGAGCCGCCGCGGGTGCTGTACCGGATCTTCCAGGGGGTGGAGCAGCCGCAGCCCGGTCTCGGCCCGCTCGCCGAGACCATGCGCGCCGTCCGCGAGCTGCGTCCCGCCGAGCTGACCGAGCGCCATTCCCATCTCCAGGATCTGCTCGCCGAGCAGCGCGGCGAGCAGGCGGCGCTGAACGGCGGGGCATCATGACCACGACCGCGTCGCACAGCCGGTGGCGGCTGATGCAGGAACTGGAGCGGCTGGCGCACGGCCATGACCGTGCCGATGCGGCCCTGGTCCGCTATGCCGCCGCGTCCGCGTCGGCGTCCCGGCGGCCGGTGCCGGAACGGTTCGACTGGTGGACGATCCCGGCCCTGCTCACCACGGCGTTCGTCGGCTGGACGTCCGCCGACGCGCTCCGGACGGTCACGGGCGGCGGCGTCCCGTTCTGGGTCGCGTGCCTTCCCGGTCTGGCCCTGGCCGTGGCGCTGATCGGGATGACCGTGGTCGCCGCCGCCGTGGCCCGCGATGCCGAGACGCGGAGCGACGCGGTGTGGCCGTTCGTCCTGTCCGGGGTCTGTGTGGTCGGGGCGGCGGTGTGGGTCACGCTGTGGCTGGACGGCATCGTCCGGGTGGCGCGTCCGGTGGCGTTCGCCGCCGGTGTGCTGTTCGTCGTGGCCGTCGCCGCCGCCGCGTTCGGCGCCGTCCTGTACGGGGGAGAGCCGCGAACGCCCGGTGGCCCACGCAC
>JBOHBY010000688.1:0-5100 GCA_050698635.1 Spirillospora sp. | reverse complement strand
TCCGTCACGCGAGGACGGCGCTCTGGCATGCGACGTTCCCGTTTCGCGACGGGCGGCGCGCCCCCGGGCCGCCGCCCGTCGTTCCGCTGTTCCCCTGAACGCGGTGGACGCTGGGTGGCCTCCCGGCCGCAGACGCCACGAGCAACACTCACCCACGCCCCCCTCGGTGAAAAGGGATTAGTGCACACAACGCGTGATTGAACCGTGATTGATTTTCGGGACCACGGGAAGCCCGGGTCCCTTTAGCGTGGTGGGCATGAGCGCCCTCGAACCGGGCTCGTTCCTCGCCGATCTCACCCCGGCGGAACGCGAGGATCTGGAGTCACGTGGCCGTGTCCGCGAGTTCGGACGGGGCGACACGCTCTTCGTCGAAGGGGAGCAACCCGGCTGGGTCGCCGTCCTGCTGAAGGGCCGGGTGAAGGCGTTCTCCTACCGTGAGCAGGGCGGCGAGGCGCTGCTGGCGGTGCGCGGTCCGGGCGCGCTGCTCGGCGAGGTCGCGGCGATCGACGGGCTGCCCCGGTCGGCGTCGGTGGCCGCGCTGGAGCAGGTGCGGGCGCTCGCCGTCACGGCGGACGAGTTCACGGCCTTCCTCCAGGCGCACGGCCGGGTCTCCATCATCATCATGCGGATGCTGTGCCAGCGCTGGCGCGACGCCGACCGCAAGCGCGCCGAGTTCGGCATGTTCGACGCCACCGGACGCGTCGCACAGCGCCTGGTCGAGCTGGCCGAGCGGTTCGGTGTCCCGTACGAGCGGCGGTCCGGCCCGGGGGCCTCGGGGGCGGGCGGGGAGAGCGTCCGCATCACGCTGAACCTGTCGCAGGAGGAGCTGGCCGGGTGGGTCGGCGCGTCCCGCGAGGCGGTCAGCAAGGCGCTGCGCACGCTCCGCGCGCACGGCTGGATCGAGACGGGACGGCGGCGGCTGATCGTCCACGACCTGCAGGCCCTGCGCCGCCACGCCCGCTAGCCGGGCGCTGGCCAGGCACGCCAGGCACGCCAGGCACGCCAGCCGCGCCAGGCACGCCAGCCGCGCTGGCCGGGCGCGGCGGCGGAACCGGCGACCCGTACCCTGTGCAAGATGCAGTTGCAGCAGCTCGCCTACTTCGTCGCGGTCGCGGAGGTACGCCACTTCACGCAGGCCGCCGAGATCCTGCGGGTGGCGCAACCTTCGCTGTCCAAGCAGATCCGTGCGCTGGAGACGGAGCTGAACGTCTCCCTGTTCAGCCGCGCCAGGGGGAACATCACTCTGACGCCGGCCGGTGAAGCCCTGCTGCCACTGGCCAAACGCATCCTGGCCGATGTCGACACCGCTCGCCTGGAAGTGCAAGAGCTGGTGGGGTTGAAGCGTGGGCGGGTACGGCTCGGCGCTACACCGTCCCTCTGCGCGGGCCTACTGGCGGACGTTCTGCGCCGCTTCCACGACACCTACCCGGGAATCCAGCTCATCGTCGAAGAAGGCGGCTCGCGGGACCTCGTCCGCGAGCTGACCCGTGGGTCGCTGGACATGGCCCTGGTCATCCTTCCGCTGCACGGTGACCCGCCCCTGGACACGACCCCGATCCTGCGCGAATACCTTGTGGTGGCCTCTCCGGCTGGTCCGTCCGATGCGGCGCACGGTGTTCCGGAAGGGTCGCTCCAGGCGGCGAAGCTGCCGCGCCGTCCGTACTTGCGCATCGAGGACCTGCGGAACCGTCCGCTGGTGATGTTCCGTCCGGGCTACGACCTCCGTGAGGCGACCATCAGCGCGTGCCGCGCGGCCGGGTTCGAGCCCAGGTTCGCGGTGGAGGGCGGCGAGATGGACGCCGTGCTGCGGTTCGTCGAGGTCGGGCTCGGTATCGCGGTCGTTCCGAGCATGGTCCTGTCGGGGCGACCCGGGCTGCGCGGCACGCCGCTCGTCCTGCCCGACGAGGAGGCGCGGCGCGGCCGGCACGGTCCGGGCATTCTCCGGACGGTCGCGCTCGCGCACCGCAAGGACGTCGAACTCACCCACGCGGCACGCGCGTTCCAGGAGACCTTGCAGACGTTCCTCGTCGAGGCGGGTCTGGCCGGAAGCCTCCCCGCCGGGGTCGAGACCCTCGTCCACGACTAGCGGCCCGGCAACCGGGCAACCGGGCAACCGGGCAACCCGGCAACCGGGCGGGCCGGGTCAGTGCTTTTTCCCGCCTGCGGTGGCTTTCAGGTAGTCGTGGTTGAGGCGGCCGATGACGTCCAGCGGGATGCCCTTCGGGCAGGCGGCGGTGCACTCGCCGGTGTTGGTGCAGCCGCCGAAGCCCTCCTCGTCGTGCGTGTCGAGCATGGACACGACGCGGTCCCAGCGTTCCGGCTGGCCCTGCGGCATCAGCCCCAAGTGCGTGACCTTGGCGCCGAGGAACAGGGCGGCGGACCCGTTGGGGCAGGCCGCGACGCAGGCGCCGCAGCCGATGCACTCGGCGGCCTCGAACGCCTGGTCGGCGTCCGGTTTCGGGACGGGCATCGCGTGCGCCTCGGGCGCGGTGCCGGTCGGGGCGGTGATGAAGCCGCCCGACTGGATGATCCGGTCGAACGCCGAACGGTCGACGACGAGGTCCTTCACCACGGGGAACGCGGCGGCGCGCCACGGTTCGACGTCGATGACCTCGCCGTCCTCGAACTTGCGCATGTGGAGTTGGCACGTGGTGGTGTTGCGTTCCGGGCCGTGCGGGGTGCCGTTGATGACGAGCGAGCACATACCGCAGATGCCCTCGCGGCAGTCGTGGTCGAACGCGACGGGTTCGCCGCCGTCGGCGATGAGTTTCTCGTTGAGGACGTCCAGCATTTCCAGGAACGAGGCGTCGGGGGAGATGTCGTCGAGCTTGTACTCGACCATCGCGCCCTTGTCGTCCGGGCCGCTCTGGCGCCAGACGCGCAGTGTGAGCTTCACTTGTACGACCTCTGACTCGGCTTGACGTTTTCGAAGTTGAGGGCCTCCTTGTGGAGGACGGGCAGCCCACGCTCCCCGGCCCATTCCCAGGCGGCGACGTAGGAGAAGTTGGCGTCGTCGCGTTGGGCCTCGCCGTCCTCGTCCTGGCTTTCGGCGCGGAAGTGGCCGCCGCAGGATTCGGTGCGGTGCAGCGCGTCGACGACCATCAGTTCGGCCAGTTCGAAGAAGTCGGCGACGCGTCCGGCCTTCTCCAGTTGCTGGTTGAGCTCTTCGCCCTTGCCGGTGACCTTGACGCGTTCCCAGAATTCGGCGTGCAGCGCGGGGATGAGGTCGAGCGCCTTGCGGAGCCCTTCCTCGGTGCGTTCCATGCCGCAGTACTCCCACATGATGTGGCCGAGTTCGCGGTGGAACGAGTCGACGGAACGGTCGCCGTCGACCGAGAGGAGTTTGTCGATGCGTTCCCGGACTCGGTCTTCGGCTTCGGTGACGGCGGTGTCGGCGACCGGTGCGAGGTTGGTGCGGGCGATGTAGTCGCCGACGGTGTTCGGAAGGACGAAGTAGCCGTCCGCCAAGCCCTGCATCAGTGCGGACGCGCCGAGACGGTTCGCGCCGTGGTCGGAGAAGTTCGCCTCGCCGATGACGAACAGGCCCGGAATCGTCGACTCCAGGTCGTAGTCGACCCACAGGCCGCCCATTGTGTAATGGACGGCCGGGTAGATGCGCATCGGCGTGTCGTACGGGTTCTCGCCGGTGATGCGCTCGTACATCTCGAAGAGATTGCCGTACTTGGCCTCGACCTCGTCCCGGCCGAGCCGTTCGATGGCGTCGGCGAAGTCGAGGTAGACGCCGAGCCCGCCGGGGCCGACGCCGCGTCCCTCGTCGCACACGTTCTTCGCGGCGCGGGACGCGATGTCGCGCGGGACGAGGTTGCCGAACGACGGGTAGATGCGCTCCAGGTAGTAATCGCGCTCGTCCTCGGGGATATCGCCGGGACGCCGGGTGTCGCCGCCGTTCTTCGGGACCCACACGCGTCCGTCGTTGCGCAGCGACTCCGACATCAGCGTCAGCTTGGACTGGTGGTCGCCGCTGACCGGAATGCACGTCGGGTGGATCTGCGTGTAGCACGGGTTGGCGAAAAGCGCGCCGTGCCGGTGGGCCCGCCAAGACGCGGTGACATTCGAGCCCATCGCGTTCGTGGAAAGGAAGTACACGTTGCCGTAGCCACCGGAGGCGAGCACGACCGCGTCCGCTGTGTAGTGCTTGATTTCGCCGTTGATGAGGTTCCGGACGACGACTCCGCGTGCGCGTCCGTCCTCCATGATGAGGTCGAGCATCTCGTGGCGCGGGTGCAGTTCGACGTTTCCGGCGTCCACCTGCCGCATGAGCGCCTGGTAGGCGCCGAGCAGCAGTTGCTGGCCGGTCTGCCCGCGCGCGTAGAAAGTGCGGGAGACCTGCGTCCCGCCGAACGAGCGGTTGTCGAGCAGGCCGCCGTATTCGCGGGCGAACGGGACGCCCTGCGCGACGCACTGGTCGATGATGTTCCGGGAGATGTCGGCGAGCCGGTACACGTTCGACTCGCGGGAGCGGAAGTCGCCGCCCTTGACCGTCTCGTAGAAAAGCCGGTACACGCTGTCGCCGTCGTTGCGGTAGTTCTTGGCGGCGTTGATTCCGCCCTGCGCGGCGATCGAGTGGGCACGGCGCGGCGAGTCCTGGAAGCAGAACTGGACGACGTGGTACCCGGCCTCGCCGAGCGTCGCCCCGGCGGAGCCGCCCGCCAGGCCCGTGCCGATGATGATGATCTTCTTCTTGCGCTTGTTGGCGGGGTTGACCTGCTTGGCCTCGAATTTGCGGGTCGTCCAGCGGTCCTCGATCGGGCCCGCCGGGGCCCTGCCGTCGGCGATCGGCTCGCCGGAGGCGTAGAAGGCGTCGTTCATGAATTACCTCCACTACCCTCCGCGCACGTGCGAACACATGTGCTAACGTGGGCTGCGCCCGGTCGGTGAGAGCCAAACTGGCAGGGCCTACCGCCGGGCTGGCGGGATGTCAGGTCTGTGGAGCCCGTGTAAGACCGATGGTTGGTACACCAACCTTTGCCGGTGATCCGGGTCGGTGACGGGCTGTGAAGCAGAAAGCTCAACTCGCGAGGGTTGAGTGCCCCGGCTTTGGCTGGAGTAGAGGTCAAGATCAGCTCACCCATCCCAACG
>JBOHBY010000687.1:0-3486 GCA_050698635.1 Spirillospora sp. | reverse complement strand
CCCTCGCTCACCATCGCCGCGCACGCCGACAGGCTGGCCACGCGGTTGCTTGAGAACGCGCCCGCACAGCGTCGTGCGGGCGGCCCCGCGGTCACCGCCCCGTCTGCCACGGGGGCCGAGCCGGGTGGGGGTTCCGGCTCGCCAGGCGGGGCGGGGCAGAGCGGGGCGGGGAACGTCCCGGCCGAGAGCGTCCTGACGGGGAACGGCTCGGCCGGGAACGGCTCGGCGGCGTACGGTCCGGTCTCGGGGGACCGCGGAGGGTCGCGGGGGCCCTCCCCGGCGGAACCGGACCGTACGTCGCTGTGGTTCACCGAGGAGATGAAGGGCGAGGTCGCCTACGGCGAGACCGAGCCGCGGGCCGGCGCGAAGGCGGAGGGACGGCGGCCGCTGTCGTTCCGCCTGACGATCACGGCGGACGACACCGAACGGTTCGTCCGCGACCCCGAGCACACGGCGAGCGCCGAGGGCTGGATCGACGCGTCCGGTCACGGGGGCCGGCGCGCGGTCGAGCACGGCACGTTCAACCTGTTCGTCGACCCCTCGCCGGGCGGGGAGGGCGAGGACAGGCGGCTGATGAAGTACCGCCTGTTCTACACCGACGGCGACGGCAACCGCCGCACGCTCAGCGGTGTCAAGAACGTCCTGCACGGTCCGCCGACGCGGATCTGGCCGGACACGTCGACGCTGTACGTACGGCTGCTGGACGGCCACGTCGGCGAGGACGAGGAGGACGGCGCGCAGATCGTCGGGGTGGGTGTGCTGCACATCCGGCTGACGGACTTCGCGCGGCAGCTCACGACGTTCCGCACGTCGGGACCGGACGGCGCGGAGTCCCTGCTGAACTTCGGCAGGTTCTTCGCCGGCGAGCTGTGGGAGGTCTACGGCCCCGATCCCGTGTAGGCGGGACGGGCCGGTTCGAAGAAGGCTCCGTGGGGGGGCCAAGAACGTGCAGGCCGAGGGAACTGCGGGGTGCTCTCGGCCTGCACCCTTTTTCGCCGGGGGTCGCGCGGGGGGTCGCGCGGCCTCCGGCCCCACGTCACAGGCGGGACACGCGGCGCGGTGCGCGCCGGGTCAGGCGCGGACGTGCCCGTAGAGGCGTTCGACGTGCAGGCGGACGACGAGCCGGCCGTCCTCGGCCATGACGCGCCGGTACTCGTCCCAGTCGGGGTGGTCGCCGCGGATGTCGCGGTACACCTCGACGAGCTCGGCCACGGCCGCGTCGCCGGGGTCGGCGGCGACGGCCGACAGCTCGACGGTCCCTTCCGCGACCGCGTACGACCAGCCGTCGTGCGAGCTGACGTGCAGGCTCGCCCGCGGGTCCCGGGCCAGGTTGCGGGCCTTGGCCCGGTCCGCGGTGACGGAGATCCGGACGAGCCGCCGGGCCTCGTCGAAGTGGTAGTTGATGTTGGACGACTGGGGCCGCCCGTCGCGCTTCAGGGTGATCAGCACCCCGAGGTCGTGCCCCGCCACCAGCTTGGCCAGTGCCGCGTCGTCCGCCATCGTCCGCCTCCAAGAAGTCCGGTCTCCAGTCGTCAACCGCGTGCCGCCCCGATCGCTTCCCGCCCGGCCCCGGCTACCTGACCGCGAGGGCCGGGAACTCCAGGACGCGGGCGTCGGCGGCGGGCCGGTCGCCCGGTGGCCCGCCCCGTCCGCCGTCGCCTTCGCCCCGTTCGTC
The DNA here is from genome assembly GCA_050698635.1 of Spirillospora sp. GTDB lineage: Bacteria > Actinomycetota > Actinomycetes > Streptosporangiales > Streptosporangiaceae > Spirillospora. Next base: position 1,811 of record JBOHBY010000687.1, on the reverse strand, counting down.
CGGCAGTCCGGCGCGGCGGACCGCGCGGCCGGTCAGGATGTGCCCGCGGAAGGCCGCGCCCTTCGCCGACACCTTGATGGCCTGGAACGCCTCCGGGGGCAGCGCGCAGAACCCGGTCCGCACGACGTCCTCGAACAGCGAGTCGGAGACGACGTAGGCGAGGTCGCGGTCCGCGTCGTCGATGAGCAGGCGGCGCAGCGGCGCGGCGTCCAGCAGCCGCTGGACGACGATGGGCGCGTCGCCGGCGGGCCCGAACGGCCCGGCCGTCAGCGTTCCGTGGTGCAGCGAGAGCCGCACCCGCAGCCGTCGCCCGCCCGCGGCCTCCCCCTCGCCCTGGTCGATGCCGCCCTGGTCGATGCCGCCCTCGTTGATGTCGCGCAGCGCCTCGGCGAGCCCGATGACGAACTCGCCGGCCACCGCGGCGGGGTCGGTCCCGTCCGGCAGCGTGGCGAGCTCCCCGTCCCCGCCGACCTGCTTGCCCCAGTGGTCGCGGTCGAGGCCGGCGCCGTGCGCGGCGCGGTCGAGCGCCGTGCACAGGTCGCGCTGCGCGAGCAGCTGCTCGCGGGTGTCGCGCTTGCTGTACCCCTGGATGTCCACCGCCAGCAGCAGGCGGTAACTCAGTCGTGTGGTGCCGTTCCCTTTCACTTATGCCGATCCGCCCCTCGGTCCTTGTTTGGGCAAATGGGCCCGATGCCCGCATTCGCTCCAATGTGTGGAGTGAGCGTTGCCCTGCCGAGGACCGCAGTGACGGGTTCCGCACCGGCCGTCGGGAACTACGACGCGGCCCGTCCGCCCATCGCGCCGGGGGTGAGGAAAATGTGTCGAACAAGTAAGCGCCTGCGGACGACGCGTCCCGGAAGGGGACCGGTTGAACCTCTGGCGACCCGGGGCGCGTACTGCCTCCCAACGTGACACCTGGATCACGGTCACCGCGTCGTCCGCCCCCGCTTCAGCCGGAGACCCCCGATGGCCCACAGATCACCGACCGCCGTGTCGGCACCGCGAGAACGTCCCGCCGGACCGTGGAGCTGGTTCCGCGGCCCCCGGCCCCCGGGCGCCGTGGACGACCAGGTGATCGTGACCGAGCTGTACCGCGTGTACGGCCGGCCGCTGCTGTCCTTCGTGCTCCGCCTCACCGGCGGGGACCGGTACTGGGCCGAGGACGTCGTGCAGGAGACCATGATCCGCGCATGGCGCAGCGCGCACCAGCTCGACGAGAACGCGGCCTCGCTGCTGCCGTGGCTCGCGACGGTCGCGCGCCGGATCGTCATCGACGACCAGCGCCGCAAGAACGCCCGGCCGCAGGAGGCGGGCGAGGGCCCGCTGGAGAACATGCGCGTCCCCGACGGGTTGGAGGATCTGCTGCGCTCCGTCGTCGTGTCCGAAGCACTCCTCGCGCTGTCCCCCGCCCACCGCGAGATCCTCAACGAGACCTTCTTCCGGGACCGCTCGGTGAACGAGGCCGCCAAGCGGCTCGGCATACCCGTGGGCACCGTGAAGTCCCGCGTCTACTACGCGCTCCGGGCCCTCCGCGTCGCCCTGGAGGAGAGGGGCGTGACGCCATGAGCGCGGACATGCTGCACATCGACGTCGGCGCCTACGCCCTCGGCCTGCTGGAGGAGCCCGACCGGCGCGCGTTCGAGACGCACATGTCGGGGTGCGCCGCCTGCCAGGGAGAGCTGAGCGACCTGCGCGGCATCGCGGCCACGCTCGACGGGATCGGGCCCATCGCCGACGCGGTGGACGCACCGCCCGCGCCCGCGCCGCCGGAGCCCGCGGTGGTGTCCGACCTGCTGCGGCACCGGATCCGG
>JBOHBY010000686.1:0-13128 GCA_050698635.1 Spirillospora sp. | reverse complement strand
ACGCCCTGCTGGCCTCGACCGAGATGTTCGAGCCGGTCGCCGCCGTGTGGAGCACCCCGCAGGCCGGGCTGCACACCGCCAGGTACGGGCATTCCGCCACGGCGGTGGGTGACCGGCTGCTCGTCGCGGGCGGTACCGGAGCCCGCGGCGCCGCGCTGGCGTCGGCCGAACTGCTCGATCCGGGGACGCTGACCTGGACCGAGGTCGCGTCGATGGGCTCCGCACGCACCGGCCATCAGGCGGTGCCGATCGGCGGCAAGGTGCTCGTCATCGGCGGCGCGCTGCCGACCGGCGAGGGCGAGCGCGCGCTCGCGTTCTGCGAGATCTACGACCCGGAGACCGGATCATGGACGCCGACCGGCAGCCTGCACGTCCCGCGGAAAGGCCACCAGGCGACGCCGCTCGGCGACGGCCGGGTGCTCGTCACCGGAGGCGACGCGGTGCCCGCCGTGCCGTACCGCACCGACAGCCTGGCCTCGGCCGAACTCTACGACCCGGAGACCGGGGCCTGGACCCGCGTCGCGGACATGCCGGGCGGCGGACGCAGCCGGCACCGCGCCGTCTGGACGCCCGCCGGCGTGGTCGTGACCGGCGGGATCGGACGGCCACGTCCCACCACCGGCTTCCGCGCCGCCGCCGTCTTCGACCCGGGCTCCGGCACCTGGACGGTCACCGGCCCCCTGGCCACCGGCCGCTGGGACTTCCCTGCCGTCGACCTGGCGGACGGCCGGATGTTCGTGACCGGCGGCCTGGCCCTGGCGGGAGCCGCCGCGCCCGGCCCCGATCCGACCGAGCTCGCCGCCACCGCCGAGATCTACCTTCCCTGACGACCCTCCGATGAAGGGTGCAACGCGATGACCAGTGCCACACTGGCGGCCGCCGACGCGTGGTCGTCCGCCCCCGACTACGCCGCTTCGGTGAGCTGGCTCGGCCGGCACGATGCCGCCGTGGTGCTCAAGGACGGCAAGAAGGTGCTGGTCGCGGGCGGCGCCGATGCCGCGGGCGCCGCCGTCCGGCAGACCGCCGTGTACGACCTGGACCAGAACACGTGGGCGGCGCCCGTCCTGCTCGGCACGGCCAGGCAGCTGCACGCGGTGACCCTGCTGCCGAGCGGAAAGGTGCTGGTCACCGGCGGCAGAGGAGGTCCGGGCGCGCCCGCGCTGGCCACCGCCGAGCTGTACGACCCGGCGCAGGGCACGTGGACGGCGGCCAAGCATCCGATGGCCGCCGGACGGTGGGGGCACAGCGCCGTCCTGCTGTCGAACGGCCAGGTCCTGGTCGCGGGCGGCAGCACCGTCAGGCCGGGCGGCGCGGCGATGGCGGTGCGCTCAGCAGAGCTCTTCAACCCGGCCGACGAGACCTGGACCGCCGCCAAGGACATGACCGACGCCCGCACCGGCCATACCGCGGTCGTCCTCCAGGCCGGCAAGAAAGTGCTGGTCTGCGGCGGCAGCGTCCCGGTCGGGACCGGCGACGACCCGGCGCTGGCGTTCTGCGAGCTCTACGACACCGACGCCAAGACCTGGACGCCGACCGGCAGCCTGCGCCGTCCACGCAGCGCGCATACCGCGACGCCGCTGTCCGATACCACCGTGCTCGTCACGGGCGGAAGTGCGCCCGGGGCGTCCGGCGACGGCGGCTTCGACCCGTTCGCCCGCGCCACCGCCGAGGTCTACAACCTGACACCGGGAACCTGGCAGGACACCGCGCCGATGCCCGCGGGCCGCGCGCTGCACCGCGCGGTCCCGCTGGGCGCGGGGAAGGTCCTGGTGGTCGGCGGCACCGACGACGCCCGCGACGAGGCCGGATACCGCAGCGCCCTGGAGTACTCCGCCGGCGCGTGGACGGCGGTGCCGGGCCTCGCCGAGGGCCGGTGGGGCTTCGCCGCCGCGTCGTCCGGGGCCAAGGTGATCGTCACGGGTGGCGTGGCCCGTACCGGGCTGGCGGCCGCCGCGGGGCAGGGCACGGAGCTGACCAAGACGTCCGAGCGTCGGGGGAGCGGTTCGTGAGCGCGAACGCGTACTCCTTCCTGCCCTGGCTGCGGACGGGCCTGACGACCCAGATCACCCAGCCCCCGGGGACCGAGCCCCGGGCCAAGATCAACGTCCAGCTGAAGCTGACCGGGGACGCCCTGAAGGACGGCGACCAGCCGACCAGCCGCCCGGTCGACCAGCCGCTCCAGCTCTACGGCCCCGGCGACGTCATCGGCGTCGACCCGCGCGCGATCTCGCGGGTCGAGCCGCTGCCGTACATCGCCACCTTCGAGCCGAACTTCCTGGCGCACATCGAGTTCTACGACGAGGTCCTCCCGTGGCGGTACAGCCCGGCCCCGCCGGACGGCGGCACGAAACGGCTGGCGCCCTGGCTGGCCCTGATCGTCCTGTCCGAGACGGAGTTCGAGGAAGGCGCCGCCCCAGACCGGCCGCTGCCGTTCATCACCGTCACCGACCCGCGGGCGCTGCAACCGTCCGGTGAGCTGGGGGCGTGGGCGCACGTCCACGTCAACGGCGAAATCGACGTCCCGCTGGCGGTCGACGATCCCGCCGACATGGGGGCGGCGCTCGCGAACCTCGACCGCGTGCTGCGCCAGGCTCCCGACAGCGCGTGCTCGCGGGTGATCTGCCCGCGGCACCTGTCGCCGAAGACGCCGTACGACGCGTTCCTGGTGCCGGCGTTCGAGACCGGGCGGCGGGCCGGGCTCGGCATCGAGCCGGGCGCGATCCCGGCGATGACGCCGAGCTGGGGCGTGCCGCAGTCCGTGGCCACCGGCCAGCTGCCCTACTACCACCGCTGGTCGTTCACGACGGGTTCGGTGGGCGACTTCGAATACCTCGTCCGGCTGCTGAAGCCGTTCGAGGCCAAGGAGCCGGTCGGCCGCCGCGACATGGACGCGCACCGCAAGCCCGGCTTCGGCCTGCCCGGTGTCACCACACCCACCAAGCCGGACGGCGTGCTGCGGCTCGGCGGCGCGCTGCAACTGCCCGACTCCGACGAGAACCCCGACGAGTGGGAGAACTGGGACAACTTCTACAAGCTGCGCCCGCCGCCCGCGCCGCAGTACCCGAACCAGTGGCAGCAGGCGATGGCCGGGCTGATCAACCTGGCCGAGGCGTACCAGCGGCAACCGGCGGCGGCGGCGAACACCGAGCTGTCCGCAAGAGTCACCGACCTCGACGGCGCGTCGAGCGGAGCTCGTCCGTTGAATGGCGGTGGGTGGGGGCTGGAGGACGGTCAGACCGACCCCGTCATCACGCCGCCGCTGTACGGGCGCTGGCACGCGCTCACACCGCAACTCCTCATCGACGCCAAGGGCGACCCGGTCAGCGATGTCGTGCTGCACAACTGGGTGCACCGGCTCAACCTTGATCCGCGCTTCCGGGTCGCCGCGCAGTTCGGCGCGCAGGTCGTCCAGGAGCGGCAGGAGGAGCTCATGGCCGCCGCCTGGAACCAGCTCGGCGAGGCCCGGCGGGCGAACGAGCGGATCCGCGCCGCGCAGCTGGCACGCGAGGTCGGCAACCGCCTGCACGACAAACACTTCGAACTCCCCACCGCCCCCCTCGCCGCCACCGGACCGCGCGCCGCGGCGGAACCACCACCACTGGCCTCGGCCAGGACGCTGACGCTGACCGCGCCCGCGCACGGCCGGGTGATCGAACGCCTACCCGAGACGCTCGCCGCCCTCCCCGACGCCGGCGAGCAGCTCGCGGTCGGGTTCAAGGTCGCGCGCAGCCGGGTCGCGGCGGCCCCGGTGTCCGCGGCGATGCGCCGGATCACCCGGCCGGGCTCGCGGCTGATGAAGGGGCTGGAGTTCCCGGAGGTCAGGCCCGCCGAGACGCTCGTCTCGCGCATCGACGAGCTGGACGTCACCGCCGCGGCCCCGAAGGGCACCCCGCCCGCCGTCGTCACCCCCGCCGAGCTGGACGAACGGCTCCCGCCGAAGCCGCCGGGACATCCGGTCGACGTCCTGGCCCTCAACCCGCTGTTCGAGCTGCGGCAGTACGGCGACACCGCCACCACACCGGTCGGGGACCACGACAGCGACGAGGCCGCGGCGTTCAAGCACGCCCTGCGGGAGCTCTACGCCGGATGGGACGACGCCGCGACGGGCGGCCACGTCGACGACCCGCCCAAACTCGGCGTGACCGACGCGACCACCGACATGATGACCGGCCTGCGCTCGGACAAGACCGTCCTGGACAACCTCATCGCCTCGATGAACCTGCCGGACCGGCTGCGGCCCGTCACCGGCGAGCTGTCCGAGCTGACCGAGGTGATGGCCTACCCGGTGTTCGACATGCCGATGTACGAGGACCTGCTGAGGATGTCGGTCGACACGTTCGTCCCCAACCTCGGGCTGATCCCGGCGAACTCGATCACCCTGCTGGAGAACAACCGCCGGTTCGTCGAGTCCTATCTGGCCGGGCTCAACCACGAGATGGCGCGGGAGATGCTCTGGCGGGAGTTCCCGTCCGACTCGCGCGGGACCCCGTTCCGGCAGTTCTGGGATCCGCGGGCGGCGCTGCCCGAGCCGGACGAGACGCCCGCCGAGCGGCGCGAGCGCCTGTACGACATCCCGCCGATCCACAAATGGAGCACCACGACCCAGCTCGGCGGGAACAGCCGCCGCAAGGACGATCTCGTGCTGGTGATCCGCGGCGAGCTGCTGAAGAAGTACCCGAACGCGGCGATCTACGCGCACAAGGCGGCGTGGCCCGTCCTGAAGGACCCGCCGGGGACGCCCGACACCAGCGGCGAGCGCGAGCTCGCGCCGCTCCCCGCGAACCTGCCCCCGCCGCCCGAGCTGGTCAGACTGCCGATCTACGAGGCCAAGGTCGAGCCCGACGTCTACCTGCTCGGCTTCGACCTCGACGCGGACAAGGCGCGCGGCGAGGGCGGCGACCTCGGCTGGTTCTTCGTGATCAAGGAGCGTCCCGGCGAGCCGCGGTTCGGCGTCGACGAGGACCCGCCGGGCGAGCTGCCCCCGGTCGAGGTGTGGAACGACCTGTCGTGGGGCCGCGTCGACCCGCGGAACCGGCATGGCTTCATCCAGTTCGACGCCGACATCAAGGTCAAGCTCGCCGACGAGTTCAACGGCGACGAGGACGACCAGGAAAAAGCGGAACAGCGCGAGGACGACAAGAAGCTCCTCGCGGGCTGGCAGTCCGACATCAGCTCCGCGGACGTCGCCTACATCCTCTTCCAAGCGCCCGTTCTGGTGGCCGTACACGCACAGGAGATGCTGCCGGATGCCCGATCTCAGTCTTGATTTCCCGGTGCTGCTCGGCCCCGTCCGGGTGGAGACGCGGTTCACGCAGGACGAGCTGCTCGTCCGTGTCTTCCCCGACGAGTGGTCCATCGACAAGTTCGAGCCCCGCCCCACCAAGGCCGAACTCGCCGCGCTGGACGCCTACTGGACGGGCTTCTGGGCGTCCGGTGGATCGGCGGCGGCGGAGCAGGCCGCCTGGCACGAGCTCGTCGGCCGCGTCCCCGCCGGCCGCGCGGGCTGGCTGCTTCGGGACCACCGTCCGGCCAATCCGGCGGATCGTCCGACCGGGGTACCGGCGGAGACGACCGTATCAGTGATCGTCAGTGTCGCGCCGCTCGCGGCGGACGACCGCCAGCCCACCGTCACCTACTGGACCGCCGTCTGGCAGGCGCACGGCGACCGCGCCAAGCTGCGGGACGCCGACATCGCGCTGCTCGCGTCCGTCGGGAAGACCCGGGCCGACGCGATCCGCGCCCGCCGCCCGCACGGCATCGACAGCGCGCCGGTCACCAGCGGCGTCAACGCCATAGTGGCGTTCCTCGTGCTGCCCCAGCCGCCCGCCGACCAGATCGCGCCGCAATCCTGGACCGTGGCCGCCAAGGCCACGCTCCTGCCCGACCGGTTCGTCGTCCTCGGATACGTGAACGGCGCGCAGGTGTTCTCCAAGCCCGGCGGCCCGGTGCGGCCGGAGCTCGCGGTGAGCCCGGATCCGGGCGAGACACAGGCGAACCAGCTCCGGATCGACGAGGTCACGGGCGTGCTGACCGTGCCGCCCGCGCTGCGCTGGCTGACCGACTTCAAGGAGGCGGTCAACGCCGGGATGGGGATCCGGATCCCCCTCCAAGCCGCGTTCCGGAACGGGGTCGACCGGCTCATCGTGCTGGGGCTGCGGGAGCAGGCCACGCCGGAGCAGTCCGCGACGGCGCTCGGCGGCCTGCTCACCCGCCAGCTCCGCAGCCCGGCCGGGTTCAGCCTGCTGCCGCAGGGCACGCCGACCAACAACACCGAGCAGGCCCCGGCCGGTCAGGACGCCGCCGCCGAGGCGGAGGCGGGGCTCGCCACGGCCGCCGGGTTCGCCGCCAACGCCACCGACTGGACGACCAAGACCGACGGCGAGTGGTTCGCCGAGCTGCTCGGCCTCGACCCGGCGGTGCTGGCCGGGGTGCCGAACGCCGAGGGCTCCGACCGGCGCGACGCGCGGGCCGCGCACACCGCGCTGTGGCCGGCGACCTGGGGCCATTTCCTCCAGTCGCTGCTGAACGGCGTGCTCGGCGACGAGCAGATCGCGCAGACGAGGAGCTTCTTCCTCCAGCACGTGTCCGGGCGCGGCCCGCTCTCCGCGGTGAAGATCGGCCGTCAGCCGTACGGCATCCTGCCGACGACCGTGTTCTCCCGGCTGGCCTGGCCGGACGCGGCGAAGCACCGCAGGGCGCTGAACGTCGTCCTCAAGGAGGCGGCGAAGGACTGGCAGGCCGCGCTCGAACACGTCCAGCACCTGAACGACACCACCAGCGCCCCAGCCGACGCCCCTGCCGACAACCCGCACCAGAAGCTCCTGGACATTCTGGCGCTGCACCCCACCTCAGCGGAGTTCCACCAACGCTACGCGCAGAGCGTCGAGGACATCTTCAACCGCGAGAACCTGCGCGCGATCGGCCCCCAGGTGAAGGACGCGCTCGACCAGCTGGCCATGCCGCAGCCGATCCGCGCGCTGCTCGCCCGGTTCGGCCGTCCGACGAGCGACCCGGCGGCCGACCCCGACCTGCTGCGCCGGCTGTTCACCGACGTCCACCATCCGCTGCTGGCGCCGCTGGTCGACGACCGGCCGCTGTCGGAGACCGAGCCGATCCGCGCCTACACCGCCGACCGCGGCAACTACCTGCACTGGCTCGCCGACCATGGCCGCGACGACCTGGACAAGGTGCGCGAGGAGAAGGGCTTCCTCGACAATCTGCCGCCCTCTGCCCTGCTGTACCTGCTGGCGCGGCACGCGGTGCTGCTCGGCTGGGCGGAGGCCGCGCGGCGGCTCGCGCTCGCCACCCCGGGTTCGCCGGTGCCCGATCCGCGGGACGCGCCGTTCGTCCACATCAAGCTCCCCAAGCCGGGCCAGACGATCCCGAGCGAAAGCCGGTACCGGACGCTGTACTCGACGAATCCGCCGATGACCGGCAGCGAGACCACGCTGGTGCACGAACACCTCCGTACGGTCCTCGGCACCAACCCGGCCACCACGGAACTCGACGAACAGACCAAGGCGCTCGGCCTGCTGGCCGGGCTGCCCACGGCGCGGCTGGAGCGGGTGTTCGCCGAGCACGTCGACTGCGCCACCTACCGGCTCGACGCGTGGCGGCTAGGGCTGGCGAACGAGCGCCTCGCCGAACTCCGCTACGGTCCCGACGGAGCGGCGACGCCGAAGCGGGGCGTCCATCTCGGCGCGTACGGATGGCTGGAGAACGTCGCCCGGCGGGAGAGCGACGAGGTCGAGCACGTCACACCGCCCGCCGACCTGGCGACCGTGTTCGGTACGGCCCCGATCCCGATCGACACCGCCAACGGCGGCTACGTCCACGCGCCGTCGCCCGCCCACGCCCGGACGGCCGCCGTCCTGCGCGCCGGATACCTGGCCAACAGGAAGCCCGACACCAGCGCCTTCGCGGTCAATCTCAGCTCCGAGCGCGTCCGGCTGGCCCTCACCATCCTGGACGGTATGCGCCAGGGCCAGTCGCTCGCCGCGCTGCTCGGCTACCGCTTCGAACGCGGCCTGCACGACCGCCGGATCGGCCTGGATCGCTACATCGCCGGGCTACGGCTGAAGTTCCCGCTCCGCGCCAACAAGATCGACGAGACCGCCCCCGCGCCGGACGACCCCGCGCGCCCCAAGCGCATCGAAGAGGTCGAGGCCCGCATCGTGATCGACGGGCTGGCCCTGCTCCGCCACGTGAACGCCCTCCCCGAAGCCGACCAGCACTACCCGTTCGGCTTCACCGACCTGCAACCCGCCGACGCGGGCGTGGTCGCCGACATCGGCAAGGAGATCGACGCGCTGCGCGACGTGCACGACGCGCTCGCCGATCTCGTCGTGGCCGAAGGCACCCACCAGGCGTTGCAGGGCCATCCCGAACGCGCCTCGGCGACCATGGACGCCTACGCCAAGGAGGGCGTCGCGCCCGAGCCGTCCGTCGTGGAGACCCCGCGCAGCGGCACCACCCTGACGCACCGCTTCGGGCTCCAGCTCATGGCGGACCGTCCGCCGGGCCTCGGCACTCCGCGGGCCATGGCCGAGCCTGCCGTGAACGCCTGGCTCCCCGCGGTCCTGCCGGGCCCCACGGCCGTGGCCGCCCTCGTCACCTGGCGAGACCCGGACGACGGCACCAAGCAGCACCGCCTGGTCACCCAGCACGAGACCGGCCTGGACGCGATCGACCTCCTCTGGGCCCTGCGCCCGGCCGACCAGGCGGCGATGACCGACCTGGACGACCGGATCCTCGGCGTCGTCATCGAGGAGTCCAGGCCGCGCCCGGACGTCGAGCTGACGATCGAGTACACCACCCGCATCTCCGACCAGGACGAGATCGGATTCTCCGGCAAGATCGGCTTCTTCGAGCTGTCGCCGCTGATCGCCGCGCTGCGCACGCTGCTGACGACCGCGCGGCCGCTGCGTCCGAGCGACCTGGCCCCGGCCGCCGGGACCGCCCCGGTGGCCCGCGCCGCGGACGACGCCGTGTCGCTGCCGCGCGAACGTCCGGCCGAGGTCCTGGAATCCCTCACCGACCTGCGGGACGACGTCGCCGAATTCATCGCCGACCTCGGCGAGCTGTACCCCGCCGGCGCGCCCCCGGCCCGCCCGGCGCTGATCAGCGGCATCGACACGTTCCTCACCCGGCACGCGAAGCTGATCGTCGCGGCAAGCGGGTTCGGCCTGGTGCGCAGCGGCTGGGGCGAGGTGGCGCTGTGGCGGCGCGGGGTGTTCACCGCCGTCCTGGCCGCCGTCGCCGAGGTGGCCGCGCGGATGACCCGCGCACTGGCGGCCGCCGACGCGCTGATCGCCCAGTACGACGCTCTGCCGCCGTCCACCCCCGCCGAGGAGCGGTTCCGGATCCTGCAACAGGCCGAGGGCCTCCTGACGACCAAACCGGGCCCGCGCCCACCGGACGTCGACGACCTCCGAGACCGCGTGGACGACCTCCGAGACGACTTCGACGACCGCCTGAAGGACCTGAACCAGATAGCCAAGACCAACAAGACGACCCTGAGTGGCCTGCTGGCCGAAGTAGCCACCCACCTGCCGCTGACCGACGTGGACCCAACCGGCCTTGACCTCACGCCCTTCGAAGACCAGGTGGTCGCGTTCGGCAGCGATCTCCTCACCCGCGCCGGAAAACTGAAGGACGAGCTGTCCGCACGCGAGAAGGCCGCGAACGCGGCCCTGGAGATCTACGACAAGGCACTCCCCGGCCCAGACCGGGTGCAGGCGGCGACCGACGCGCTCAAGGCATTGCTCGGCGAGGATGTCCTGGCCGTGCCGCAGTTCACCGCACCAAGCCGGCTCCTCCAGCAATGGAGCAAGGCACGCAACGACAGCGACCGGCTCGTCTCCCACCTCACGCCGGCCCGAGACTTCCCCGTCGACGACTGGCTGCACGGCATGGCCCGCGTCAGAGAGAAGCCGCGGCTGTGGGAGAAGACCGTGACTCTCGCGGGCGGGCTCCTCGGCCCCGGCGGGCTGCTCGGCATCCTCGGCTGGAAGGAACCGGCGCTGTCGCCCGTCCAGCTCCCGTACGTCGCGGGCGACCACTGGCTGGCCATGGAATTCGCAAAAGACCCGGACCTGCCCGACCCGCTCGCCGAAGACCGGCTGCTGTTCACCGCGCATTACACATCTCCACTAGTCGGGGACCAGTGCGGGCTGGTGTTCGACGAATGGACCGAGGTGATCCCCGCCGAGCGCGAGACCACCGGCATCGCGATGCACTACGACGGCCCGGACGCCGAACCCCCGCAGGCGATGCTCCTCGTCGTCCCGCCGGTCCGCGACCCCGCAGGCCACTGGACGCCCGGCGACCTGGTCGACGCGATCGTCGAGACCTTCGACCTGGCCAAGACCCGCGCCGTCGAACCGGAGCAGCTCGGCGGCACCGCCTACGCGCACCTGCTCCCGGCCACGGTGATGTCGGCGACCCGGCGGCAGATCACCATCGGCACCGACCTCGCGATCGCCAACCTGCGCTGGAAGGCCGCCCATGAATGAGCCGAACCCCGTCCCGCCGACGTTCGCCGAAGAACTGGCGCAGCGCCTCCACCCGACCGTGGGCGTGTGGAACCGGCTGGAGGGCCGCCCCCGCACCGCCGACTTCGAGCGGGCGCTGCGCGTCGAGGTGCGCGACCCGCTGTGGATGCTGACCCGGCAGTGGCAGCTGGGCGAGTTCCGCGGCACGGACGGCGGCTCGCCCGTCACCGCCACCTACTCGGTCAGCCCGTCCCGTCCCACCCGGTTCCGCCCGCACGGCGGCCCGCCCGAGGACCTGCCCACCGACCGTCCACTGGAGACCATGGCCGAACGCCGCCCGCTGCCGTTCGCGTTCGGCGACGAGGAGATCGCCTTCGACCTGCGCGTGATGATCGGCCACCGCTGGCTGAAGCTCCTCGCCAAGCACAACCTCCTCGGTCTCGACCTGTTCCGCTTCGAAAAGCAGTACATCGCCAAATACCCCATCGAGCTGCCAGACGCCGAGCACCCCACACCAGAGGACACCGACCGGCTCGCACACCCCGAGGTCTGGGCGACGATGCAGGTGATCGCCGGCCGCCGACTGGACGGCTACCGCCTCTACCAATACGTCAAGGGCGGCGGAAACGCCGCCGACGGCATCAACGGCCTGCTGCACCGCGCCACCCTCAACAGCCTCGGCAAACGCCTCGTCGCCTGGTTCGACGCGCTGATCGACCAGCCGACCGGCGTCACCGCCGAACGTCCCGACGGCGACGCCACCTGGGACCCGCGCCGCCTGGAACACCGCTTCTCCGTCTCCGCCTCGGTACCCGGCGGCGCCGAGAAGGTCCTCACCGCCCAGGAATACCCCGGCGGCGAGCTCGACTGGCACGCCTTCTCCGTCGACCCCGGACCGCCCCTCGGCGGGACGAAGCCTCCGGAGAAGACGCTCAGCCGTACGGTCTTCCCGGCTCCGGTCCGCTTCTCGGGAATGCCGCTGCCGCGCTGGTGGGCGGTCGAGGACGGACGCACCAACTTCGCCGCCGTCCGCCCCGACAGCACCGACCTCGCGCGCCTGATCTTCCTGGAATTCGCGCTGGTGTTCAGCAACGACTGGTACCAGCTGCCCTGCGACCTGCCCGCGGGCACGATCAACAAGATCCGCGGCCTGGTCGTCACCGACGTCTTCGGCGAGAAGCTCTGGATCACCCCCGCCGGCGCGGGCGACGACGAGGACCAGCGGCGCTGGTCGATGTTCACCCTGGACACCATCGGCACCGCCCACGTCCCCGCCGACACCGACCTCCTGCTGCCGCCGAGCGTCCCGAAGGTCGCCGAGGGCCCCGCGCTGGAAGAGGTCCTGCTGATCCGCGACGAGAACGCCAACCTCGTCTGGGGCATCGAGCAGACCGTGAGAATGCCGACCGGCGAACCATGCCGGGGCAGCGAGGCCGCCGCCGAGGCCTTCACCTTCCGCCAACGCCACGCGGAACCTCCGCCGGACGACGACGACCCCCCTCGCGCCCCGATCTCCTACCAGCTGATGAACGTCATCCCGGAACACTGGATCCCGTTCATCCCGGTACGCGTGCCAGGCGACAACCGTGAGATCCAACTCCAACGCGCGGCGATGCCCAGTGCCGTGGACGGCAAGCCCGTCCCGCCCCGCACCACCCTCCTACGCCAAGGCTTCGACGCGAAGAAGCAGTACTTCGTGAACGAGGAGGAAGTGCCACAAGCGGGCACCCGCCTATCCGTAGCCTTCAACCGAACCCGCTGGCGCGACGGCCGCATAGCCCTCTGGCTGAGCGCCCACCGAGGCACAGGCCGTCCCGAATCCTCCAGCGGCCTCCGCTTCGACACCCTCCTGGACACCCCACTGCCGGGTGACTGAGCCCGGCGGTCGGCCAGACGTGGGTTGTTAGGCGAGGTAGCCCTACGCCTGCATTGTGAACAATTCGGCGTAGCGGCCCTCGGACGCCATCAGTTCGTCGTGTGTGCCGTGCTCGGCCACCTCGCCATCGGCCAGCACGTAGATGCGGTCGGCCATTCGCCGGGCGAGCGCGGGAACAGGCCCTCCTCGACGCGAGCCTGCCGCAGCCGTTGTATCGCTCCATGAGCGCCGCGCGCTGACCCCTCGGGACGCGGGCGTGAGCTGCTGGCCCGCGCGCTCGGCCGCGCTCGGCCCCGACCGGCTCGCCGCCGAGGAGGCGGCCGCCGACGAACTCGCGCGCCTCTGCGGGCACCTGCCCTTGGCCCTGCGCGTCGCGGCGGCGAACACTCCGGCCGCCCCGGCGGGGACGATCGCCGGCGGGATCGCCCGGCTCGATCACGGTGACCGCCCGGCCGCGCCGTCGCCGGAAGGCGAAGAAGAGGAACGCTCAAGGCGACAGTCGGGACGCCCTACCGGTCGATACACCCCGAGCACCAGCGCACGTCCCGGATGATCGGCCTGATCCAGGCCCGACGTCCAACCCGGGCGAACGCCGGCGTACCGCCCCTCGGTTGGTTGGTTCAGGGGGTGCCGCTGGTGGGTGGGTTGGGGTCGCGGGGGGTTACCAGGCCGCTTTGGTAGGCGAAGACGACGAGTTGGGCGCGGTCGCGTGCGCCGAGCTTGGTCATCGCTCTGCTGACGTGGGTCTTGGCCGTGGTG
>JBOHBY010000685.1:0-2862 GCA_050698635.1 Spirillospora sp. | reverse complement strand
CTGCCGCGTCGGGGGCCGCGCGCTGTTCCGGGCTCGCATCGCTCACGCCGACCATGCTGGCACCGCGCCCGCCTCCCGGACGCCCCCTCGCCCGGCGTGTCGCCTTTGTCGTCCCGCATCCCGCCGTCCACCCACCGGGCCGCTCCCCCGGGGCCCGAGACGCGAAAGACGCCCGGCCGCGCGGGCGGCTCGGGCGTCTTTCGCGCGTACGGGGCGGGACGACGGTCAGAGGTTCTTCATGATGTCCCGCATGAGGACGGCGGCCTCGCTCGGCGTCTTGCCGACGCGGACGCCGACCTTCTCCAGCGCGTCCTTCTTGGCCTGCGCGGTGCCGGCGGAGCCGGACACGATCGCGCCCGCGTGCCCCATCGTCTTGCCCTCGGGGGCGGTGAACCCGGCGACGTAGCCGACGACGGGCTTGGTCACGTGCTGCTCGATGTAGGCGGCGGCGCGCTCCTCGGCGTCGCCCCCGATCTCGCCGATCATGACGATGGCGTCGGTGTCCGGGTCGTCCTGGAACGCCTTGAGCGCATCGATGTGGGTGGTCCCGATGACGGGGTCGCCGCCGATGCCGACGCAGGTGGAGAAGCCGACGTCGCGCAGCTCGTACATCATCTGGTAGGTCAGCGTGCCCGACTTCGACACCAGGCCGATCCGGCCGGGCGTGGTGATGTCAGCGGGGATGATCCCCGCGTTCGACTTGCCGGGAGACGCGATGCCGGGACAGTTCGGCCCGATCACGCGCGTCCTGTTGTCCTTGGAGTCGGCGTACGCCCAGAAGTAGGCGGTGTCGTGGACGGGAATGCCCTCGGTGATCACGACACAGAGCGGGATCTGCGCGTCGACGGCCTCGACGACGGCGTCCTTGGTGAACTTCGGCGGGACGAACACGACGGAGACGTCCGCGCCCGTCTGGGCCATGGCCTCCTTGACGGTCCCGAACACGGGCAGGGTCGTGCCGTCGAACTCGACGGTCTGCCCGGCCTTCCGCGCGTTCACGCCGCCGACGACCTGCGCACCGGACGCGAGCATCCGCCGCCCGTGCTTGCTGCCCTCCGAACCCGTGATGCCCTGAATGATGATCTTGCTGTTCTCGGTGAGCCAGATGGCCATCGCTCATGCACCTGCCGCGAGTTCGGCGGCGCGCCTGGCCGCGTCGTCCATGGTGTCGACCTGCTGGACGCCCGGAAGCGCCGCGTCGGTGAGGATCTTGCGCCCGAGCTCGGCGTTGTTGCCGTCCAGCCGGATGACGAGCGGCCGGTTGACGGTCTCGCCGCGGTCGGCCAGCAGCTTGTACGCCGACACGACGCCGCTGGCGACGGCGTCGCAGGCGGTGATGCCGCCGAAGACGTTCACGAACACCGACTTCACGTCGCCGTCCGACAGGACGATCTCCAGCCCGTTCGCCATGACCTCCGCGGACGCGCCGCCGCCGATGTCGAGGAAGTTCGCCGGCTTCTGCCCCCCGAACTCCTCGCCCGCGTACGCGACGACGTCCAGCGTGGACATGACCAGCCCCGCGCCGTTGCCGATGATCCCGACGCTGCCGTCGAGCTTGACGTAGTTGAGGTCCTTGGCCTTGGCCGCCGCCTCCAGCGGGTCGGCGGCGCCCTTGTCCTCGAACTTCTCGTGGTCCTGGCGGAAGGCCGCGTTGTCGTCCAGGGTGACCTTGCCGTCCAGGGCGATCACCCGGCCGTCGGCCGTGAGGATCATCGGGTTCACCTTGACGAGCGAGGCGTCCTCGTCGGTGAACACCGCCCACAGGCGCTCGATCAGCTCGGCGGCGCCCTCGCGGGCCTCCTCCGGAAGCCGGCCCTGCTCGGCGATCTCGCGGGCCCTGGCCCGGTCGACGCCGTGCAGCGGCGAGATCGGGACCATCGCCAGCCGGTCGTGCGGCACCTCCTCGATCTCCACGCCGCCCTCGACCGAGCAGATGGACAGGAAGGTGCGGTTGGCGCGGTCGAGCAGGAAGGAGAAGTAGTACTCCTGCGCGATCGCGCTTCCCTCCTCGATCAGGACCTTGTGGACCGTGTGGCCCTTGATGTCCATACCGAGGATCCGGCCGGCGAGCGCTTGCGCCTCGTCCGCCGAGTCGGCCAGCTTCACACCGCCGGCCTTGCCGCGGCCGCCGGTCTTCACCTGGGCCTTGACCACGACCTTCGAGCTCCCCGCGGCGAACAGCTCCGCCGCGATGGCCCGGGCTTCCTGGGGAGTATGGGCGACCTTGCCGGTGGGCACCGGTACCCCGTACTCGGCGAAGAGTTCCTTCGCCTGATGTTCGAACAGATCCACGAGGCGTCCTTTTTAACGGATCGACAGTCGATCGACCACACGAGTGGGGGTTGCACGGTTCGGTCTCCGTGCGGCCGGCACTCTGCGGTCCGCTCCGTCGATGCAGCCTAGTCAACCCGTCACCATGGTGAGGCCGCCGGGTCCCTATACCTGCGAGTGTTACTCGAAAGGGGGTGTCTCCGCCTCAAGGGGAGGGCACGAGTGGCACGTGAGGAGGATGAACCAATTAACGTAGTTTGATGTACTTATTTCGCTTCGGTGAAGAGCTTGGCGGCTGACGGTGGCTGACGGCGGGTGCGGCAAAGGGGGCGAGTAGATGGCGATGGCTGAGGAACGGGACACGACCGTCGCGCCCCCCGTCCTCATCGGCCCCCTCCCCGCCATCGAAGAGGCCGTCCCGAGCGGAATCACCTCAGCCGACACCATCCTGCTCCCACCCTTTCCCGCCTCGACGCCTACGCCGCGCCCGCCGCACCCAGCGCACCTGGTGCGCCGGGTGCGCCCCGTGCGCCCCGTGCACCGCCGGTTGCGACGGAGCGGGAACGCACGCACCTGGCGCCGCGTGACGGC
>JBOHBY010000684.1:0-1728 GCA_050698635.1 Spirillospora sp. | reverse complement strand
GTTCTGAGATCGGCCGAACGCCACGCCGCGCCCGCGCCGACCGCGACGTACCCGGCCGGGCCCGAGGCGGCGGCCACGGGAGGCGGGCCCGCGGGGAACGCCGACCTCCGCCAGGTCAGGCCGTCGGGCGACGTCAACGCGAGCGGCCCGGGAGCCGCACCGGACGTGCGCCCCACGGCGAGCCAGCCCTTGCCCCCGTGGACGGCGTCCGAGAGCCATCCGCCGGTTCCGGGGAACCTGGCCCGCGTCCACGCGCGGCCGTCGGGAGCCGTCCAGATCGCGGCGCCGCCGTTGGTGCTGCCCACGGCGACGGCACGGCCGGGCGCGGCGGCAAGCGACCTGACCGCCCGTTCCGGACGGACGGCGCCCGGCACCTTCCGCAGGTCGACACCGGACAGGTACGCGTCGTTCCCCTGCCGTCCCGAGATCACGAGCGTGCCACCAGGCAGCGTCAGGCCGGTGCCCTCCACCCGCGCCGGGACGGTACCGCCCGCCCGCCACATACGGCCGTCGTCGGTGCGCAGCACATTCCGCGCGCCCTTCGCGCCCCGCACGACAACGGCGAGACCACCGCCCTCGCCGCCGCCGAACCGCGTGATGCCGTATCCCTTGAACCGGCTCGCGGCCTGCCACTTCCGCCCGTCGGCCGAGGTGAACAGGACCCCGAAGAGTTGCGTCCTGCGCTTCTTCTTCCGGGCGGTCGTCAGCTTCCCCTCGCGGACGGTCGCGAACCCGCCGGGGCCGACCGTCAGGCCCTTCGTCGGGCCGTATGAGCCCTGGGCCTGCGGGACGGTCGCGACCGTCCAGGTGCGTCCGCCGTCGGCCGACCGCCAGAGGCCGTCGCCGCGCACGGTGCGGGTGACCTTCTTCCGGCCCTTCTTCGCGGCGACCTTCTTGGCATACGTCCCGTGCGCGACCAGGACGTTCTGGTGTGCGGCCACCCGGTCGAGGCTCGTGACGCCCTTGGGGCCGTTGGCGCGCCGCCACGTCCGGCGGTCGGACGACGTCCAGACGGCGGCGCGCCCGGCGGAAATGCCCACGGCGACGAATCCGCCGCCGCTGGAATGCGTGAGCGCGTTCACCGTGTCGGACGGTTCGAACGGCGCGCCGAGCGGCTGCCTCGTCCACGTGTCGCCGGTCGCGCTCGTCCACGCCACCGGCCCGCCGCCGGACGACCGGCCGAGCGCCAGCCAGTTGCCCGCCGAGCCGGTGATCTGGCGGGGGTCGTCGCCGGGCGGGAGCGCCGAGCCGTCCGCCGAACCCACCTCGGCGACCGACCAGGAACGTCCGCCGTCGCCGGACATCAGGAAGCGGGGCCGCTCCCGGCCGGGGACGCCGTCGCCCTCGGTCCCGGCGGCGATGACCGTCGCTCCGGTGGAGGCGACGGCGGTCAGCTCCTGGACGAGCCCGTCGGTCGTGGCGGCCGGATCGGGGGCGAACAGCGCGTCCGCCGCCACCGGACCGGGGAGGCCCGGCGTCGCGGCGGGCCGGTCGTCGTCACCCCAGGCCACGCCGACGACCACACCACCGGCGACCACGACGAGCCCCACCAGGACCGCCAGCCGCGACCGCAACCCCGGAACCGCCTCGGCCTGCGGCCGCCGCGGACCCGCCACGAGCACGTCGCCCGGATCAGGTTTCACCCGGCCCGCAGGCTGGCGCGGCGCAGGCTCGGGAACCTCCGGCGCCTCGACGGCTTCCGGCGCCTCGACGGCCTCCGGCTCCTCG
>JBOHBY010000683.1:0-4696 GCA_050698635.1 Spirillospora sp. | reverse complement strand
GCGCCGCCGCGTCGGCCGTCCCCGCGGCCCGGACCAGCGCGGACACGAGGCCCGGCAGGTCCTCCGCCCGGACGAGACCGAGCTGCGCGTACCCCTCCAGGCCGTGCGACAGCGTGTACAGCCCGCTGGGGAAGCCGGAGTCGGTGAGCTGGAGCTGCGCCAGCAGCGCCTCCAGCTCCGCATCGCGGTTCACGCTATGAAGAACAGCCGGGTCAGCGGCAGCGACGTCGCCGGCTCGATCGACGCGGGCTCCCCGTCCACGGTGACCCGGTACGTCTCCGGGTCCACGTCGATCTCGGCGACGGTCGAGTTGTACATCATGTGCCGCTTGTCGACCGTCCGGCACTGCCGGACGGGACGGATGAGGCGCCGCAGGCCGAGCCGTCCGGGGACGTCCTCCGCGATCGCCGCGGCCGACATGAACGTCACGCACGTCTTGCGCAGCGCCTCGCCGAAGCAGCCGTACGTCGGCCGCAGGTAGACCGGCTGCGGGGTGGGCAGCGACGCGTTCGGGTCGCCCATCTGCGCCCAGCTGATCAGCCCGCCCTTGATGACCATGAACGGCTTCGCCGCGAAGGAGTGGATCGGCCACAGCACGATGTCGGCGAGCTTGCCGTCCTCCAAGGACCCGATCGTGTCGGCCATCCCGCTGGTGCGGGCCGGGTTGACGGTGAGTTTCGCCAGGTACCGCAGGACGCGGTGGTTGTCGTTGCGCGAGGAGTCCTCGGGCAGCGGGCCGCGCCTGTCCTTGCAGTGGTGCGCCACCTGGAACGCCCGGGTGAACGACTCGCCGACCCGTCCCATCGCCTGCGAGTCCGAGCCGATCATGCTGATGACGCCGAGGTCGTGCAGCACCGTCTCGGCCGCGATGGTCTCCGCCCGGACGCGGCTCTCGGCGAACGCGAGGTCCTCGGGGACGTCGTAGCTGAGGTGGTGGCAGACCATCGTCATGTCCAGCAGCTCGTCGACCGAGTTCACCGTGTAGGGCAGCGTCGGGTTCGTCGACGCGGGCAGCGCGTTCGGCTCCGACGTGATCTTCAGGATGTCGGGGGCGTGGCCGCCGCCCGCGCCCTCGGAGTGGTAGGTGTGGATCGCCCGCCCGTCGATCGCGCTGATCGTGTCCTCGACGAACCCGGCCTCGTTCAGCGTGTCGGTGTGGATGGTGACCTGGACGTCGTGGTCGTCGGCGACGCGCAGCGCGCAGTCGATGGCCGCCGGGGTGGAGCCCCAGTCCTCGTGTACCTTGAGCCCGGCCGCGCCCGCGCGCACCTGGTCGTCCAGCGGGCCTGGCAGGCTGTTGTTGCCCTTGCCGTAGACCGCGATGTTGATCGGGATGTCCTCGTACGCCTGGAGGATCCGGGCGATGTTCCACGGCCCCGGCGTGCAGGTGGTCCCCCGGGAGCCGTCCGCCGGCCCGGTGCCGCCGCCGACGAGGGTGGTGATCCCGTTGCTGAGCGCGTGCTGCGCCTGCTGCGGGGCGATGAGGTGGACGTGCGTGTCGATCGCGCCCGCGGTGGCGACGAGGTTCTCCCCCGAGATCACCTCGGTGCCGACTCCGATGATCAGCCGCCGGTCCACGCCGTTCTGGGTGTGCGGGTTGCCGGACTTGCCCACCCCGGCGATGCGTCCGTCCTTGATCCCGATGTCGCCCTTGACGATGCCCAGCATCGGATCGATGATCACGACGTTGGTGATCACCGTGTCGAGCGCGGTGGTGGCGTTCCGCGAGGCCGGGTCGGACGACATCCCGTCCCGGGCCGTCTTGCCGCCGCCGTACTGGGACTCGTCGCCGTAGTGGCCCTCGGTGTGGTCCTTCTCGACCTCCACGACCAGGTTGGTGTCGCCCAGGTGGAAACGGTCGCCCACGGTCGGGCCGTACATGCTCGCGTACTGCTTGCGAGAGATCGTCGTCATCGCCGTCAGCCCTTCCTGGAGCGGGGCTTGGCCGCCGCCGCGCGGGTACGCGCCGCACCGGTATGCGCCGCACCGGTACGGGCCGCGCGGGGGCGCGCCTTTCGCTTCGGCGGCTCGGGCTCGTCGAGATATCCGCGGGCGCGCATCTCGGCCACCGCCCTCGTCTTCGCCGCCTCGGACCGGACGCTCCCGTTCAGCAGCCCCGCGAAGCCGACGATGCGCATCCCGCCCCCGTAGCGGACGAGCCGCACCTGCTTGGTGTCGCCCGCCTCGAACCGGACGGCGGTGCCCGCCGGAATGTCCAGCCGCATTCCGAACGCCTTCTCCCGGTCGAAACTCAATGCCCGGTTGACCTCGAAGAAATGGAAATGTGAGCCGATCTGCACGGCCCGGTCCCCGGTGTTGCGGACGGTCAGCGTCTCCCTCGGTTGCCCGGCGTTCAGCTCGATCGAGCCCGACCCGAACATGTACACGTCATCCGCCATGAGCGGCCGCCCCTTTCTGACCCGCCTCTTTCTGACCCGCCTCTTTCAGGCTCGCCTCTTTCCGACCCGCCTCGGTGATCTCGCGGAAATGGCCCGTGCGGGCCGGTGCGCTCATGTGGAGCCGCCGACGGGGTCGTGGCAGGACACCAGCTTCGTGCCGTCGTCGAACGTGGCCTCGACCTGGATCAGCTTCAACATGCCGCGCACCCCGGGCAGGACGTCGTCCGGCCCGACCACGTGCTTGCCCAACTCCATGCAGTCGGCGACCGACCTGCCGTCCCTGGCGGCCTCGACGATGGCGGAGCTGATCAGCGCCACCGCCTCGCCGTAGTTGAGCTTCAGCCCGCGCCGCCTGCGCCGCTCGGCCAGCTCCGACACGGTGAAGATGAGGAGCTTGTCGATCTCTCGTGGTGACAGGTTCATCGTGGTCCTCTCTGGCCGCGCGGTCCGGTCCTCAACCGGCCCGCCGGATCCTGGGCAAGAACGGGACGGCCGCCAGGAACACCCAGGCGACCAGGCTCGACGCGGACGGCATCGACCAAGGTTCCCGCAGGTCAGGACGACAAAGGTGGCGATCGGTCAACAGTTCGCCAAAGAGGACGGCAGGCGGCACCACCCGCGCGGCGGTTCCCGCCGGGCGTCAGCCCTCGGCGAAGGCGGCGTCCGTGCCCTCGGCCTGCTCCTCATCGGTCATCCGCATCCGGCACAGCCGGTCGACGACCTTGCCGATGGCGTAGGTGGCGGCGAACGCGTAGAGCGCGACGGCGGCGACCGCGACGGCCTGTTTGCCGAGCACCGAGACCGGGCCGCCGTAGAAGAGCCCGGCCTTGCCCACGTCCCACCCGGTGGCCAGGAAGCCGAGCGCGAGGACGCCGACGGCCCCGCCCGCGCCGTGGATCCCGGTGACGTCCAGGGTGTCGTCGTACCCGGCGACGAGCTTCAACTCGACCGCGTAGGTGCAGACGGCGGCGGCGACGGCGCCGATGGCGAAGGCGCCCTCCACGCCGACGTAGGCGCACGACGGAGTGATGGCGACCAGCCCCGCGAGCGCCCCGCTGGCCGATCCGAGCTTGGTCAGCCGGCGGATGCGGATCCACTCCAGCAGCCGCCAGGTGAGCATCCCCGTGCAGCCGGCGACCATCGTGCTGACGAAGGCCCGGGTCGCGACGCCGCCGTCGGTGAGGGCCGAGCCGGCGTTGAAGCCGAACCAGCCGAACCACAGCAGCCCGAGCCCCAGCAGGACGAACGGGACGTTGTCCGGACGCGGGCCCTCCCCGCGGCGGAACTCGACCCCGCGGCCGAGCACCAGCGCCATCGCCAGCCCGGAGACGCCCGAGTTCAACTCGACGACCAGACCGCCCGCGAAGTCCATCACCCCCCATTCGTTGAGCCAGCCGGAGGGGGCGAAGACCCAGTGCGCGACGGGGACGTACACGAGCGTCACCCACACGACGACGAACAGGATCCACGGCCCGAACCGTGCCCGGCCCGCGATCGAGCCGCTGATCAGGGCGACCGTGATGATCGCGAAGGTGAGCTGGAAGCAGGCGTAGATCTGCTCCGGGATCCTGCCCTGGAGCGCGTCGGGTCCGGCGCGGCCGAGCCGCCAGTCGCCCCAGCCGATGAGCCCGGCGCCGCCGACGTCCTTGCCGAACGCCATTCCGTACCCGTACAGGAACCACAGGACGGTCACCAGGCTGATGCAGATGAAGCTCATGTAGAGCATCGACAGCATGTTCTTCGAGCGGACCATCCCGCCGTAGAAGAAGGCGAGTCCCGGCGTCATGAGAAGCACCATCGCGGTACTGGTCATCATCCATGCGGAATCGCCGGTATTCGGCCCGGCCGCCATTTCTGTCACCTGACCTAATCTTGCTTCCGGTCGGCGCCATAAACGCGTGGTCCGGATTCTTGGCCAAACGATGGAATGGCCGCCGCCCCGTCAGTGGGCAGGGCCTCCCGAGGCCCGGCGGCGGAGGAGGCGGTCGAGGGTGACGGCGGCGAGGATGAGCAGGCCCTCGATCACCTGCTTGTAGGTGGGGTCCCAGCCGAGCAGGTTGAACCCGTTGGAGATCAGGGTCAGGATCAGCACTCCGGCCAGGCAGCGCCACACGGTGCCCTCGCCGCCGAGGATGCTCGTCCCGCCGATGACGACCGCGGCGATCGCCGTCAGTTCGAGGAGGGAGCCGAGACTCGCCTGCGCGGAGCCCGCGCGGGTCGCCATGACGAGGCCCGCCGTCCCCGCGCAGGCGCCGCTGACGGCGAGCACGGCCACCCGGACGGGCGCGATCCTGATC
>JBOHBY010000682.1:0-2814 GCA_050698635.1 Spirillospora sp. | reverse complement strand
CGCGACCGGCGACCGCACCACCCGCGTCGTCGCGGACGCGTTCGCGGCGGCGCTGGCCAGGGAGGAGCGCGACGCGCGGCACTACATCATCCACGGCGACCTGCTCGCGCCGCGGACGCTGACCGTCATGTCCGCCGCCGGGATCGGGCTGAACACCCAGGCCGGGATCCCGGTCGCGACCGAGCCGATGCTCGCCGACGCGCTCGGCGAGGACGCGCTCAAGGACGCCTGGCCGACCCGCGACGCGCTCGACGCGGGCGTCCGGCTGTCGCTCAGCTCGGACTCGCCGGTGCTGACGCCTGACTGGCGGGCCGGAGTGGCGGCGGCGGTGACCCGCCGGGGGCTCGACGGCTCCGTCCGCGGGGAGGCGCAGCGGCTCGCGGTCGCCGAGGCGCTGCGCGCGTACACGATCACGCCCGCGTGGCAGGACGGCGAGGAGGACGTGAAGGGCTCCATCGAGCCCGGCAAGGTCGCCGACCTGTGCGTCCTGGACGGCGACCTGTACGGGGCCGAGCCGGACTCCCTGCCGTCGGTGCCGGTCCGGATGACCGTCCTGGACGGCGAGGTCGTCTACGAGCTCTGACCCCGGCGGGTCATCCGCAGGGAACGGCGTCGTCGCGGACGACGGCGGACGGCGCGTCGGTGCCCCAGGAGGCGGCGGGGTCGACGACGCCCTCGTCCAGCCACAGCCCGGCCGCGGCGTCGCGCAGCTCCTCGCCGCGCCGGGCGCACAGGCCGAGAGCGGCCAGGTTGTTCTCCAGCTGCTCGGCCCTGGAGACCCCGACCAGGACGTTCGCGACCGCCGGATGGGCCAGGCAGAACGCGATCGCGAGCTGGGCGGGGGTGGCGCCGAAGCCGTCGGCGATGCGGCGGATCTCGGGGAGGGCGGCGCGGATCCGGTCACGGATGCCGCCCGGGTCGGCGCCGATCTTGCGCTGGGGGTCGAGCCTTCCGGCGAGGATGCCGCCCTCCAGCACGTCCGACGCCTGCAGCGCGAGGCCCTCCTCGGCGAAAAGCTTGGCGTAGAGCGCGCCCTCGGGCACCGAGCGCCGGGCCAGGTTGTACTTGAGCTGCGCGAACGACGGCGGCACCAGCCCCTCGGCGGTCGCGAACCGGCAGGCGAAAAGCACGTCGCACGCCGACCAGTTGTTCACGCCCCAGGACGTGAAGCGCCCGGCCCTGACGAGCTCCGACACGTCCGTGATCACGGCCCGCAGGTCGGGCCGCTCCATGAAGTCGCCGACGACCACGGTGTCCGCGCGGTCGGTGCCGATCCGTCCGAGCGACACCGTGATCTGCTCGGCGAACGAGGACGCCGGGTATTCCCACAGCCAGAGCTTCCCGCACAGAAGGTAGTCTTCGCGTGCGATTCCGGCATCCCGGACCGCCTGCCCGAAAAGGATGTCCGTGACGGCGTTCTCGGAGTGCGGGCCGAAGTTGTAGTGGGCCACGTCGAACATGTCGGCGCCGCGGTCGACCGCCAGCCGCACGAGCTCCGCCGCGTCCTCGCGGTCCATGCGGTCCCAGGTGTTCCAGGAGCCGAGCGCCAGAAGCGGGACCTCTGGGCCGTGCACACCGAGCCGCCGCCTGGGCACCCGTTCTGCGAACTCCATCGTGACCTCCGGTGAGGGGGGTGGGTCGGCCCCGGGCGGACCCCTGGCCGTCTCTATGTTAGATCGTATAGCATCCTGCATATTCTCACCGCGAAGGAGACAGTTCGATGTCGCATCCCTCCCCGGGCGCCGACCCCTCGTCCATCCTCGGCGTCGCCACCGGCTACATGGCCGCCAAGCAGCTGTTCGCGGCGAGTGAGGCCGGCGTCTTCGCCGCGCTCGCGGACGGCCCGGCGACGGCCGCCGAGCTGGCCGGACGGGCCGGGCTGCCGGAACGCACCGCCCGCATCCTCGCCGACACGATGTCCGGTCTCGGCCTGCTGACCCGCGAGGACGGCCACTACGCCAACTCCCCCGCCACCGCCGCCTACCTGGCCGGCCGCGGCGACGACGTGGACCTGCGCCCCTTCCTGGCCTTCCTCGACGCGATCAGCTACCCGCACTGGCTCGGCTTCGGCGCCACCACGGCCAGCGCGCAGCCGCAGCCGCTGGACTTCTCCGGCGAGCGGATGCAGACGTTCATGACCGGTGTGATGACCTACAACGCGCTGCACGCCACGATGCTCGCGGCGAACTTCGACTTCACCCCCTACTCCCGCATCCTCGACTTCGGCGGCCTGTCCGGCGCCTTCCTCGTCGAGGCCCTGCGCACCGCGGAGAAGGCGCACGGCACCTTCGTCGCGCCCGGCGACTTCCTGGAGTTCACCCGCAAGGCCCTGGAGGACGCCGGTCTCGCCGACCGCAGCGACGTCGTCGAGTCCGACCCGCTGACCGGCGAGATCCCGGACGGTTTCGACTGCGTGCTGCTGGAGCACGTCGTCCACCGCTTCGACGCCGAGCAGAACAAGACCCTGATCGAGAAGGCCCGGCGCGCCGCCGCCCCCGGCGCCACCCTCGTCCTGCTCGACTTCTTCCTCGACGACGACCCGGACCAGCGCGTCATCGACGCCCTGCACGCCGGCGAGTACCTGGTCATCGACGGCACGGTCGTCTACCCCGAGGCCGAGGTCCGCGGCTGGCTGACCGCCGCCGGCTGGGAGCCGGTGGAGACCCGCGCGCTGCCCGGCAGCCCGCGCGTCATCATCGCGGAGGCCAAGTGAGCGCCGGACGGATCGTCCTGGTCACCGGCGCCGCCAGCGGCATCGGCCGCGCGATCGCGGCCGCGTTCGCCGCCGCGGGCGACCGCGTCGTGATCGCCGAC
>JBOHBY010000681.1:0-4842 GCA_050698635.1 Spirillospora sp. | reverse complement strand
GTCCCGAGCCGACGGTCGCGGGCGCGCGGCTGCTGCGCGTCCCCGCGCTGACCGGACGGAGGGTGGTCGGGGAGCGGTCGTTCGCCGACCTCGCCCGGGGCCACGCCCTGTGGCTGCGTGAGGCGCTGGGCGGCGAACCGATTCCCGCGCCGGTCGTGCACGCGCACGTGGGCCTTCGCGGCGGCTGGACCGCCGTGGAGAACGCCAGGCCGGACGCGCGCGTGTTCGTCACCGAGCACGCGTCGTTCCTCGGGCAGGTTCTCGACGAGCCCGACTCGCGGGAGATGTACGGGGAGGTGCTGGCGCGCTGCACCGGCTTCCTCGTGGTGTCGGAGGCGCTGCGGGAGCAGCTCGCGGAGGCGTTCCCCGCCCACGCCCACAAGATCGACATGATCTCGAACCCGATCTTCTTCGACGAGCCCAGGCCCCGTCCCGTCACCGAGCCGCGCCGCTGGCTCTTCGTGGGCGGCCTCATCGAACACAAGGGCGTCGGCCTGCTGCTGGAGGCGTTCGCCAAGTGCCACGCCGAGGACCGGGAGCTGACGCTGACGATGGTCGGGGACGGGAAGCTCGCCAAGGAACTGGCGAACCGCGCGTCCGAACTCGGCGTCGAGGACGCGGTGACCCTCACCGGCGCCCTCCAGCCGGACGAGGCGCTGCGGCGGATGCGGGAGCATGACGTGCTCGTCCATCCGTCGCGCGGGGAGACCTTCGGGGTGGCGATCGTCGAGGCGGTGGCCGCCGGGCTGCCCGTCCTGGTCACCCGCTGCGGTGGGCCGCAGGTCACCCTCGCCGGGGTCGAGGACGCCGCGGGCGAGATGATCGACGTGGACGACGACCCCGAGACGATCGTGGCCGGGTTCCGGCGGCTCCGCGAGCGGTTCCCGGACGGTCTCGACCTGCCGGAGGCCCGCCGCGTCCTGGACGAGCGCTACGGCCACCGCACCGTCGCCGAACAGCACTACCGGCACTGGTTCCCGGAAGCCTCTGGCGATGACCAGGGGGAGGAGGACGCGTCGTGAACGTTCTCTTCCTCGCCGTCGGCGGCTCCAGGCGGCCCGCGGTCATCGCCGAGGCCGAACACGCGATCGCGCACGGCGACACCGTCACCCTGCTCGTGGGCAAGGCCGCCGCCAAATGGCGTAAAGGCCCACTCCCGAAGGGCGTCGACGTCGTCGAGCTTTCGCAGCTCGATTTCGGTTACCGGCCCGCCGTCGTGCGGCTGTTGCTGAACCGCGTGCCGTTGTTCCTGCTGCGTGTCTGCACTCCCGGCCCGTTGCGCGGGGTGGGAAAGCGGGCGCGGTCGGCCTATGTGCGCCGTGTCGACCGTCCTGTCGACCGGCGGCTGGGGCGCCTTTACCGGCGTGACCCGGCCGAGGTCCGGCGGCGCGTCGTCGGCGATCTGCTGGACGACCGGTCGGTCGACGTCGTCATCGTCGGCGACCCCGGGTCGATGGTCATCGCGTCCGAACTGCGGGACGTGATCGCGGGTTCGGGAGCGCGGATGGCCTACACCAGCACCCAAGAGCGGCCGATGGCCGGTCATGCCGGAGGATGAGACCCATGGGCAACCGCCGACCACGGCTGCTGTACCTCGCCTTCTACTTCCCGCCGTCGAGGGCCAGCGGCGTCTACCGTCCCCGCGCCACCGCCAATCTCCTGGTCGAACAGGGCTGGGACGTGACGGTTTTCGCCGCGCCGATGCCCTTTCTACGCAATGCCATCGGCTCGTTCGACGAGCGGCTGCTTGAGTCGGTGGACCCAAGGGTCAACGTCGTACGGCCAGACCTCAACCAGTTCGTGTGGCAGCGGAATCTGCGCGACTACAGCCGGTTCCGCGGGGCGTTCCCGTTTCTCGCCCGCTCGATATACGACTTCGGGCAGAAGCACGTCTTCCCGGAGAACTACGCGTCCTGGGCTCGGGCGAGCGTCCGTAAAGCGCTGCGCATGCACATGCGGAAAAAGTTCGACGTCGTGCTGGCGACGGGGAACCCGTTCGCCTCGTTCGCCGCGGCCTGGCTGTTCAACCGGCTGACCCGGACCCCCTACATTCTCGACAACCGCGACGCCTGGACCCTCGACCTTTTCAACGAGGAACCCGCTTTCGAGGAAGGGCACCCGGCCCATGCGTGGGAACGGCGGGTGCTGAAACCGGCGTCCAATGTCGTCTTCGTCAACGAGGCGCTGCGGTCCTGGCACGCCGAACGCTATCCGCGTGTCGCGGAGCGGATGCTGGTCGTCCCGAACGGCTGGGACGCCGACACCCTCGACGCCACGGTCGAGCCGCCGGCGAAGATCCGCAACGGGCGGGACGAGCGCCGCCCCCGCTTCTCCTACGTCGGCACCCTGACCGGCAAGCAACCCATCGAGGCGATGGTGCAGGGCTTCGGCCGCGCCCGCGAACATCCCGACCTGGCCGGCGCCGGGCTCGACCTGCACGGCTACCTCGGGTTCTTCAAGGGGGCCGACGACACGCTCCGCGCCCGGCTCGCGGCCGAGCCCGAAGAGGAGGACGGCAAGGGCCAGGAAGGCGGGCCGGATCTGGCTCCGGGGGTCCAGTACTGCGGGCCGGCGTCCAAGACCGAGCTGCACGACGTCTACCGGAACACCGACGTGCTGGTGTTCCTCGCGGGCGGGGCGCGGTACGTCACGTCCGGGAAGATCTTCGAGTACATGGCGGCGGGACGTCCGATCGTGTCGGTCCACGCCCCCGGGTCGGCGGCCGAGGAGTTTCTGCGCGACTATCCACTGTGGTTCAACCCGGGCGGGCTCGACCCGCAGGTCATCGCCGGGTCCATGGTCGCCGCCGCGAAGGCCGCGGCGGGGCTCGACCAGCGGCAGATCGCCGAGGCCCGCGCCTACGCCGAGCGCTTCGAGCGGACCGTGTCGCTGGAGCCGCTGGTGCGGCGGCTGGGCGAACTGGCCGCCCGCAGGGGTGCGGACGCCGGATGACTGAGCTGGGAGACGACGAGGTGAACCAGGGGCCGGCCCCGCGAGTGCTGATCCTGATCATGGATCCGCGGACCCACAAGCGCAACTACAACCGGGTCGCCGGGCTGGCCGAGCACTTCCTGGACGAGGAGGGCGCGCAGGTCGACGTCGTCACCGCCGAGTCGCGCGGCTGGGCGCGGCTGGACGAGCGGGCGCGGCTGCTCCCGATCGACAAGTACGAGGCCAGGCACCCGCTGCCCTGGCTGGAGCACACGATCGTCAGCCGGGTGCCGCGCGGCGTCGTGTGGCCGCTGACGAAGCTCGGCCGTCCGGGCGCCGTCCTGGACCGGGTGCAGCGGCGGGCGTCGGGGATCGTCCACCGGCGGCTGTTCTGGCCCTTCTACAAGCATGTCCGGCCGCTCCTGCTGGCCCGGATCGCGCGACGGCGCGTCCTGCGCGACCTCGACCTGGACCGGATCAGCAGGGTCATCGTGATCGACGAGACGTCCGTGCCGTTCGCCTGGCGGCTCGCCCGCAAGCACCCGGACCTCACCGTCACGACGCGCCAGGTGCGGACCCTCGAACCCGAGGCCTAAAGAAAGCCGGGCTAGCGGCGGACGCGTTCGGCCAGGACCGCGGCGACCGTCTCGGCGGCGTGGCCGTCGCCGTACGGGGTGCCGCGCGGGACGTCCGGCGCCGGACGGGTGGCCGTCTCAGCCCAGCGGGCCGGGCCGAGCGCGCCCGGATCGGCGACCAGTTCGTTCCAGCCGCCGGCGAGG
This sequence comes from Spirillospora sp., assembly GCA_050698635.1. Classification (GTDB taxonomy): domain Bacteria; phylum Actinomycetota; class Actinomycetes; order Streptosporangiales; family Streptosporangiaceae; genus Spirillospora. Next base: position 1,132 of record JBOHBY010000681.1, on the reverse strand, counting down.
GTCTCCGGCCACTCCGTCTCGGTCCGCAGCGTCGTGCACGGACGTTCCAGCAGGAACGCCTCCTTCTGGAGGCCGCCGGAGTCGGTGATCACGCCCTGCGAGCCGAGCACCGCCGCGACCATGGCCGCGTAGGGCAGCGGACGGCCGACGCGCAGCGCGCCGCGCTCCAGCTTGATCCCGTGCTCCTCCGCGCGGGCGACCAGGCGCGGATGGGCGAGCAGCGCGACCTGGACGGGCAGGTCGGCGAGCGAGTCGACGAGCGAGCCGAGCCGGGCCGCGTCGTCGGTGTTCTCCGCCCGGTGCAGCGTGGCCACCAGGTACGGCCGCTCGGGGTCGATCCCCTCGGGAAGACCCTCCGGCAGGCCGTCGCCGCCGGTCCGGGCGAGGACGGTGTCGCGGATGCGCAGGCACACGTCCACCATCACGTCGCCCGTGCGGACGCTCCGCTCCGCGAGCCCCTCGGCGGCGAGGTGGCGCATGGCCTCGTCCGTCGGGGCGAGGAGCAGGTCGGCGGCGTGGTCGGTGAGGACGCGGTTGTGCTCCTCCGGCATGCGGCGGTTGAACGAGCGGAGCCCCGCCTCCAGGTGCGCGACGGGAAGGTGCAGCTTCACCGCGGACACGGCGCCCGCGAGCGTCGAGTTCGTGTCCCCGTAGACCAGGACCCAGTCGGGACGCTCCCGCTCCAGGATCGGGTCGAGGGCCGCCATCACGGCGCCGGTCTGGACGCCGTGGCTCCCGGACCCGACGCCGAGGTGCACGTCCGGGTCGGGGATGCCGAGGCCGGAGAAGAACACGTCCGACAGGTCGGCGTCATAGTGCTGGCCCGTGTGCACGATGACATGCCGATGGCCCGCCGAGCCGAGCGCGGCCGCGATCGGAGCGAGCTTGACCAGCTGCGGGCGTGCGCCGACGACGCTGAGGACTGTGATGCTCATGCTTCCTTCTCGATGAGGACGGTGGTGCCGGAATCGTCCCCGGCGGGTGTCTCGACATAGCGGGCGCCGGTCCGCGGGCACTCCCACGTGCCGTCCGGCCCCTGGGTCAGGCGGGCGCCCGCCCTGCCGACCCAGCCGATCCGGCGGGCTGGGACGCCGGCGACCAGGGCGAAGTCGGGGACGTCGCGGGTCACGAC
>JBOHBY010000680.1:0-1568 GCA_050698635.1 Spirillospora sp. | reverse complement strand
TCCGCGAGCTGCTCGGCGACGCCGTGTACGGGACCGGGGACGAGCCGCTCGACCGGGTCGTCCACCGGCTGCTGGCCGAGCGTTCGGCGACCGTCGCCGTGGCCGAGTCGCTGACCGGCGGGCTCATCGGCGCGGAGCTGACCGCGATGCCGGGGTCGTCGGCGACGTTCGCGGGCGGCATGGTGACGTACGCGACCGAGAGCAAGCACCGGCTGCTCGGCGTCCCGGCGGAGCTGCTCGCCGAGCACGGGGCCGTCCACCCGGACGTCGCCGCCGCGATGGCCGCCGGGGTACGGGACGCGCTCAACGCGACGTACGGGCTCGCCGTGACGGGTGTGGCCGGCCCCGAACCGCAGGACGGCCGTCCCGTCGGCACGGTCCACGTCGGCGTGGCCGGATCCGAGGGCTCACCCACCGTGTCCAGTCCGAGACTCCCCGTTCCGGGCGACGGTCCCGAATCCCGCGCGGTGATCCGGCGGATGACCGTCGTTCACGCGCTTGAGCTGCTGAGACGCGTCCTGCTCGGCCTTGACGTCGCCGAGCCGAGCGGGAAGGCTCGGGCCGATCGGGAAGTTCCGGGCTGATTACAGCGTTACGTTCCGAGCGAACACGAATTCAACGGTCTGCCATGCCCACCGTCAAGCCGGGTACGGTGGAACCGGCAGATGGTCCGAACTGAGGGAGGGAGCGAGACGATGGTCCTGCTTCGCCAGCTGCTCGGTGACGTACTGCGGCAGCTGCGGCTGCGCCAGGGACGCACCCTCCGTGAGGTGTCCGCGGCGGCGCGGGTGTCACTCGGCTACCTGTCCGAGGTGGAACGGGGACAGAAAGAGGCTTCTTCGGAACTGCTGTCCTCGATCTGCAAGGCGCTCGGGGTGCCGCTGTCGCACGTCCTGCGGGACGTGGCCGATCAGCTCGCCCTGGCCGAACTGCAGCACGAGCCCGTCATGGCGGGCGCGCCTCCGGAGCACGAGCGCATCACCACCGAGAGCATTCCGGAGACGCCGGAAGAGATCACCGGGGAGTTCCGCGCCGACATGGTCGCGGCCTGACCCATTTTCCGCCGGGCCGTCGCCGGTCCAGCGTACGGCTCGGCGTTCATGCGCCAACCGGGGCCGCGGGTGTGCGCGGCCTCACGCATGAACGTGGGCATTCGCGGGGAGGGTCCCGTGTTGTAACGGCCGACCGTCACGACGCGGAAGGAGCCCATTATGGCGACGATCAAGAGCCCGCTCGGTGACCAGGCGCAGAAGGTCGCGGGCGACGCCTTGCAGGGCTCGCTCATCGACCTCATCGATCTTTCCCTGGTCGCCAAGCAGGCGCACTGGAACCTCACCGGACGCAACTTCAAGGTCGTCCACGAACATCTCGACGAGATCGTCGCGCTCGCCCGCGGCGGCCAGGACGATGTCGCCGAGCGCGCCGTGGCGATCGGCGTGAACCCCGACGGCCGCGTCCGCACCGTCGCCGACCGCACGAAGCTCCCGCAGCTGGAGGCCGGCTACCTCGACGACGACAAGGTCGTCGCCGCGGTCACCGACATCCTCGCGCAGATCATCGCGCGGTTC
>JBOHBY010000679.1:0-1618 GCA_050698635.1 Spirillospora sp. | reverse complement strand
GGCGTCCTCCAGCGCGGCGGCGACGCCGGTCAGGGCGCGGGCGCGGGTGTCCGGCGGGGCGGCGGCCCATCCGGGCGCGGCGGACTCCGCGGATTCGGTGATCTCGTTCGGTGTCATCAGAAGGAGAATCCCTCGGGGAAGGGGTCGGTGGGGTCGAGCAGGTAGTTCGCGGTGCCGGTGATCCACGCGCGTCCGGAGATCTCCGGGACGACGGCGGGCAGCCCGCCGACCTCGGTGGTGCCGACGAGGCGTCCGCCGAAGCGGGTCCCGATGAACGACTCGTTGACGAAACCGGTGTCCAGGGGCAGCTCTCCGCGCCCGTGCAGCTGTGCCATCCGCGCGCAGGTGCCGGTCCCGCACGGGGACCGGTCGAACCAGCCGGGGTGGATCGCCATCGCGTTGCGCGAGTGCGCGGCGTCCGAGCCGGGCGCCAGGAACTGGACGTGCTTGCAGCCCCCGACGCCCGCCGCCTCGGGATGCACCGGCGGGTTCCGCTCGTTGATCGCGGCCATGATGTCGAGCCCGGCCCGGAGGATGTCGTCCTTGCGGGACCGGTCGAACGGCAGCCCGAGCGCCGCCAGCTCGGTGATCGCGTAGAAGTTGCCGCCGTAGGCCATGTCGTAGCGGACGGCGCCGAGCCCGGGGACGTCCACGACGGCGTCGCGTTCGAGCAGGAACGACGGGACCATCCGCAGCGTGACGCGCCCGGCCGCGCCGTCCCGCACCGCCACCCTGGCCTCGACGAGCCCGGCGGGCGCGTCCAGGCGGACGATCGTCTCCGGCTCGGTCACCTCGACCATCCCGGTCTCGACCAGCACGGTCGCCAGCGCGATCGTGCCGTGCCCGCACATCGGCAGGAACCCGGAGACCTCGATGTAGACCACGCCCCAGTCGGCGTCGGGCCGGGTGGGGCGCTGGAGGATCGCGCCGCTCATCGCCGAGTGGCCGCGCGGCTCGTCCATCAGGAGGCGGCACAGGCCGTCCAGGTGCTCGATCGCGTGCAGCCTCTTGGCGGCCATGGTGGCGCCGGGGATCGGCGGGACGCCGCCGGTGACGATCCGGGCGGGGTTGCCCTCGGTGTGGGAGTCGACGGCCGTGATCGACAGGGTCGAGCGCATCAGGCGGCCCTTCGCCGTCCGAGCGCGGCGACGGCGCGGTCCATGTCGGCGGTGACGGCGGCGCGGTGCCCGGTGGTGAGCGGGCCGCGCGGCGGGCGGCACGGGCCGCCGTACCGGCCGACCTGGTCCATGCCGAGCTTGATGGCCTGGACGAACTCGGTCCGCGAGTCCCAGCGGAACGCGGCGACGAGCGGCTCGTACAGGGCGCGGGCCTCGTCCAGGCGTCCGGCGGTGGCCAATTCGTACAGCAGCGCCGACTCGGCGGGGAACACGTTGGGGAAGCCCGCGAACCAGCCGGTCGCGCCCATCAGCAGCGATTCGAGGACGACGTCGTCCGCGCCCGCGACGACGTCCAGGCCCGGCGCCCGCTCCCTGATCTCCAGGACGCGGCGGACGTCGCCGGAGAACTCCTTCACCGCGACGACGCCGTCGATCCGCGCGATCTCGCCGAGGAGATCGGGGGTGAGGTCGACCTTGGTGTCGATCGGGTTGTTGTAGAC
>JBOHBY010000678.1:0-3551 GCA_050698635.1 Spirillospora sp. | reverse complement strand
TCTGCAACGTGGTCGGGTTCCGCCCGTCGCCGGGCCGGGTGCCGTCGTGGCCGGTGCCCGCGGGCTGGGCGACGATGGGCGTCCAGGGCCCGATGGCCCGCGAGGTGGCGGACGTGGCGCTGCTGCTGTCGGTACTCGCCGGGCCCGACCCGCGCAGCCCGATCGCGCTGGAGACGCCCGGCGCGGCATTCGCGGCACCGCTCGACAGGGACGTCGCCGGGCTGCGGATCGCCTGGTCCCCCGACCTCGGCGGGATGGTGCCCGTCGACCCGGCGGTCACCGGCGTCCTCGCCCCGGCGGTGAAGGTGTTCGAGGAGCTGGGCTGCACCGTCGACGAGGCGTGCCCCGACCTGTCGGGCGCGGACGAGGTCTTCCGCACCCTGCGCGCCTGGCACTGGGACCTCGCCCTGGGCGCCCTCCTCGACGAGCGCCGCCCCGACTTCAAGGCCTCGCTCGCCGGGAACATCGACGCGGGCCGCGCCCTCACCGGCCCCGACGTCGGACGCGCCGAGGCCCTGCACACCGCGCTCTTCCACCGGGTCCGGGAGTTCTTCGGACGCTACGACGCCCTCCTGCTCCCCGTCAGCCAGGTGCCGCCGTTCGACGCCGCGATCGAGTACCCGGACGAGGTCGCCGGGCACCCGATGCCCGACTACCTGGAGTGGATGCGGTCCTGCTTCCTCGTCTCGGCGACCGGCTGCCCGGCCCTGTCGGTCCCCGCCGGGTTCACCGGGGACGGCCTGCCGGTCGGGTTGCAGATCGTCGGGCCGCATCGCGCGGACCTCGCCGTCCTGCGGATCGGGCACGCGTTCGAGCAGGCCACCCGGCACGGGACGCGCCACCCCGCCCTCGCCTGAACGCCCACCACGTCACGGGCCGGGGTCACGGGCCGGGGAAGGTCGTCGGCTTGTCGAGCGGGAGGCGCAGCACGAACCGGGCGCCCGTGTCGCTGTCGGCGGCGACGAGCGTGCCGCCGTGCGCGCGGGCGATGTCGCGGGAGATCGTCAGCCCGAGGCCGGTGCCGCCGCTGTCGCGTTCGCGGCCCTCGGCGAGCCGCTGGAACCGCCAGAAGATCCGCTCGCGGTCCTCGGCGGCGATGCCGGCGCCGTCGTCCAGGACCTGGAGGACGGCCTCGTCCCCCTCCACCGACACCGACACCCACACCCGCGACGCCGCGTGCCGCTCGGCATTGTCGAGCAGGTTCGTCAGCAGCCTGACGACGTGGTGCGCCGTGGCCCGCACCATGACCCGCCCACGCGCGTCGACCTCGATCGGGACCCGCCGCGGCCGCCGCCCCGTCTCCGCGCGGACCAGCTCGCCGAGATCGACCCGCTCCCGCGCCACATGCACGCCCGCGCCGAGCTTGGCGAGGATCAGCAGGTCGCTGACGATGCCCTGCAACCGGTCGGCGTCGGCGAGCGCGGCACGGGCGACGGCGGGCCAGTCCTCGTCGCCCGGACGCTCCAGCGCGACCTCCAGCTGGGCGCGCAGCCCCGTGAGCGGGCTGCGCAGCTCGTGCGAGACGTCGGCGACGAAGCCGCGCTGCTGGGCCAGGACGGCCTCCAGCCTGCTCAGCGTCACGTTCACCGACTCGCCGAGCTCGGACACCTCGTCGTTCGGGCCGGGGACGGTCACCCGGCGTCCCGCGCCCCGTCCGGTGATCTCGGCGAGCTCGGCGCTCATCTCCCGGACCGGGCGCAGCGCCCGCCGCACCGACAGCGACACGATCCAGCCGACTATGGCCGTGGCGAGCAGCACAAAACCAGCGAGCAGCCCGATGACGAGGCCCTTGTACTGGGTGAACGCGCCGATGGACGCGCCGGCGTGCACGATCCGCCAGCCGTCCTGCGTCTTCACGCTGTCGGTGACCAGGTAGACGGCACCCTTGCCGGGGATCTCGACGGTGCGGTAGTCGGGACGTCCCGGCACGCGCGGCGGCGGCACGTTCAGCGGGCCGCGGCCGCGCAGCGACTCGCTCGACGCGACCAGCCCGCCCTCCGCGTTCACGACCTGGAGGAGCGTGAAGTCCGGGTCCTGGACGGGCAGCGTCCCGCGCGGGTCGGTGTTCTGCACGAGCGTCGTCAGGTCGGTGATCACGAAGCTCCCGCGGTCGTGCAGGTCCCCGTACACGGTGCTGCGGACGGCCTGGTAGAAGGCGACGACGACCGCGACGAGCAGGATGAGGACGATGAGGGTGGCGGCGGCCGTCACGCGGGTCCGCACGGACCAGCCCGACGGTGACAGCCTGCCCCCGGATATCCGCACCCCGGCCGCCCCTTCCCCCTTCCGGCTCGCACGCGGCACCGGGCCTCGCGCGCGGCACCGGGCACCGCGCCGCGCCCCGGCGCCTGGGGGGTGAACGCAGAACTGGTTGTTACCTGGTCATTGCCCTGCGAAACATCGCCGCGCCGGTGGACGGATGCCCGCACGGACGGTAAACGGATGCCCGCACGGACGGTAAACGGATGCCCGCGCGGGCGGCGCCTCCCACCCCTGGGGAGCCGCCCGTGCGGGCATCAGATCCGGCGCCGCCCGCCGCCCGCGCGCCGAGGAGAATTCCCGGCGGGACCGGGCCGTGCTGCCGAACCGGTGCCCACTCTGCCGTCCCCAGGTGCACGGAGCGCGACATCGACGTGACGATCACGTTTCCGGGCACTTCCTGCGAAGACGCCCAATAATCCGCCTCCGAACGGGGATGGAGGGTCGGGGAGAAGACTAGGGAGCCGGGAACCCGCATGGACGGAGACATCAGGCCGCTCGAACCCGCCGACCCGCGCGAGGTCGGCGGGCACACGCTGCTCGGCCGGCTCGGGTCGGGCGGGATGGGCACGGTCTATCTCGGTACCGACCCGGTGTCCGGCGGACGCGTCGCCGTGAAGACCATCCACCCGCACCTCGCGGGCGACCCGTCCTACCGCCGGCGCTTCCTGGACGAGGCGGACCTCGCCGGGCGCGTCGCCTCGTTCTGCACGGCGCGCGTCCTCACGCACGGCGAGGAGGACGGCCGCCCCTACCTCGTCACCGAGTACGTGGGCGGCATCTCCCTGCACGACCGGCTCGCCGACGACGGGCCGCTGCCGGCCGCCGACCTGCACGGCGTCGCCGTCGGCGTCGCGTCGGCGCTCGCGGCGATCCACGCGGCGGGACTGGTGCACCGCGACCTGAAGCCCGCCAACGTCATGCTCACCCTCTCGGGCTGCCGCGTCATCGACTTCGGCATCGCGCGCAGCCAGGACTCGATCAGCGTGACCGCCGCGACCGGCCAGGTCCTCGGCACGCCGGGCTGGATGGCGCCGGAGGTGCTGATCGGCGGGCCCGCGACCCCGGCGGCGGACGTGTTCGCCTGGGGCTGCCTCATCGCCCACGCCGGGACGGGACGGATGCCCATCGGCGGCGACCCGGCGACACTCCGCACGGCCGCCGACGCGCCGGACCTGTCCGGGCTGCCGGGGTCGCTGGTCCCCTCGGTGCGGTCGGCGCTGGCGAGGAACCCGACGGACCGTCCGACCGCGTCCGACCTGCTGCTCGCGCTCGTGGAGCAACCCCCGGCC
>JBOHBY010000677.1:0-10425 GCA_050698635.1 Spirillospora sp. | reverse complement strand
GGCCAACGCCCAACGCGCCCCCCGCCGCACCGCGACCACCACGATCGCGCTGACCGTCGGAGTCGGCTTGATGAGCCTGTTCGCGGTGATCGCGGCGAGCGGGAAGGCGACCTCCACGCACAAGCTGGAGGAGCAGTTCCCCGTGGAGTTCCAGATCCGGACGCAGGACTCCGAAGGGACCATCCCGCGCGCGCTTGGCGAGACGTTGCGTAAGCGTCCCGGAATCGCCGAAGTCATCGAGATGCACCGGAAGGAGACCAAGGCCGCAGGGAAGGACGAGGACGTCACCACGATCACCGCGTCCGCCCTCGGCACGATCGTGAAACCCGAGATCACGAAGGGGACGCTGGACTCGGCGCGTGAGCCGGGCACCGCCATGGTGGACGCGGACACCGCCAAAACCCCTGGCCTCGCCCTCGGGAAGACCGTCCGGCTGAAGACCGCGCACGGCACCGTCCCGGTGAAGATCACCGCGGTGTACGCACCGGGCACCGGCCTGGACGGAATCGTGGTCCCCGAACCTGACTTCACCAGGTATTTCGGCGCCCTCGACCCGGCGGCGATCTTCGTCAAGACTCGGGACGCTGTGGTGGCGTCCGACGCACGCCGGGCCGTGGAGAGCGCCGCGCAGCCCTATCCGGCCGCGAAGGTGAGCTCCAGCGCCGAGTTCAAGGAGTCGATGACCAAGGCCGTCGACATGATGCTGATGATCTTCGGTGGGCTGCTCGGCCTGGCGATCGTCATCGCACTGTTCGGCATCGCCAACACGCTGACCCTCTCCGTCGTGGAACGCACCCGCGAATCGGCGCTGCTGCGGGCCCTCGGCCTCACCAAACGCCAGCTTCGCCGAATGCTGTCCGTCGAAGCCCTGGTCATGGCCGTGATCGGCGCACTCACCGGGGTCGTGCTCGGGACAGCGTTCGGCTGGGCCGCGACTAACGCGATGGCGACCGACTCGATCTTCTCGCTGCCCTATCTGCAGGTCGTCGCCTTCGTCGTCCTCGCGGGCCTGGCCGGGACGGGCGCCGCCGTAATGCCCGCGCGGCGCGCCGCGAGAATGTCCATCGTGGAGTCCCTGTCCCATGACTGAATAGGAGCGCAAGGCGGCGATCACCACCCCGGCTGGACCGCGTCCGCCACGCGGCCCGGCCACGTCCGCACCCGAACTTGCTTGCACAGCGACCCGCCTGGACGGGGTGGCGACCTGGCTAGGCCACGTAAGCACCCTGGCAAGGTTGCGAGTGGCGACCCGGCTGGACCCAGGTGGCGACCCGGCTAGGTCGTGGCCGCACCCTGGTTTGCTTGCGGCGGTGACCTGGGCTTTGGCCGTGGCCGGACCTGGCCTGGGTGCCGCGGCGACCTGGTTTGGTTGCGGCGGCGACTCGGTTCGGCCTAGTGGCGAACCGGCTTGGTTGGGTGGCAGGCAGGCTCTGCTGTGGCCCCAGCTGTGGGCGTGGCTCGGGCTCGGGCGTGGCTTGGCTTGGGCGCTGTCGCCGCCTTGGCTCGGTTGTGACCCGCCGGGCGGTGTGAGCTGGGTTCGCGGGTACCCTGGTTCGCGTACGTCCGGTACCTACCTCAAGGACTGGAACGAACCCATGGACCCACACGCCACACATTCCTCCGCCACGCCCGGAAACGGCCCGGAAACCGCCTCGGAGGCGATCTCGGAGACGACTCCGGAGGACAGGCCGGCGCGGCTGGCCGTCGGTGTCGTCGGCGCCGGTCGTGTCGGCACGGCGCTTGGTGCTGCGCTGTCCCGCGCGGGCCACCGCGTGATCGCCGCGACAGCCGTGTCCGAGCGGTCGCGCTCGCGTGTCGCGGAACGCCTTCCCGGCGCCGACGTTGCGGCGCCGCCCGATGTCGTGGCGGCCACCGATCTGGTGTTGCTGACGGTCCCAGACGACGAACTGCCCGAACTCGCGTCCGGCTTGGTGACGGCGGGCGTCCAGGTCGTTGGCAAACTCGTCCTGCACACCAGCGGACGCTACGGGGCCGCCGTGCTTGACCCGCTCACCCGCGCCGGCGCGCTGCCCCTTGCCCTGCATCCGGTCATGACGTTCACCGGACGTCCCGACGACGTGAACCGGCTCGCCGGGATCTCGTTCGGTGTCACGTCTCCCGAGCCGCTGCGCCCGGTCGCGGAGGCGCTCGTCGTGGAGATGGGCGGCGAACCCGTCTGGATCACCGAGGAGATGCGTCCCCTGTACCACGCGGCGCTCGCCGGCGGTGCGAACCACCTGGTCACCTTGGTCGTGGAGTCGATGAACCTGCTGCGCACGGCCGGCGTCGCCGAACCGGGCCGGATGCTCGGGCCGCTCCTTGGTGCGGCCCTCGACAACGGACTGCGCCTCGGCATCGACGGCCTCACCGGCCCCGTCGCCCGCGGTGATGCTGGGACCGTCTCCGACCACGTCGGCGAGCTGGCCAAGGTGTCGCCCGAAAGTCGACGTGCTTACGTCGCGCTGGCCCGCCTCACCGCCGACCGGGCGCTTGCCGCCGGAAAGCTCAAGCCCGAGGACGCCGAACGCCTCCTCGAAGCTCTGGCCGACTGACGGTGCGCCCCGCGTACCCGGCGCTCCTCCGGAGCCCATCAAAGAACCCGATGCACCCGGTCCGCGTGGGAGGACCAAAGGCGCGATTGTCTCGCGGAGGACTCAGCGCACCAGGGCGTCTCGGAGGACCCAAGCACCAGGACCCACGGGGAGGGCTCGACGTGCCAGGCCTCCTGGAGGGCCCGACGCACCGGGGCCTTCCGGAAGGACCCAAGGTGCGGAGGGCCTCGCGGAGGACTCGACCCACCGCGGCGTCCCGGAGGATCCAGCGCCAGGACTTTCAGGGAGGGGCCGACGTGCCACGCTCCATGGAAGGGCTCGACGTGCCAGGCCTCCTCGAGAGGCCGAGGCACCAGGGCCTCTCGGAACGACCCAAGGCGCAGGCCTCGTGGAGCGATCCTGCGTACAGGGGACGCCCGAGGGCCCAACACCAGGACCTCAGGGCGAGCCCGGCATGCCGAGCCTCCTGGCGGGCTCGACGTGTCGGGCCTCGCGGCAGTCAACTCGCGGTAGTCAACTCGCGGTAGTGAACTCGCGGTAGTGAAGGGGAGCCCGTGACACTGACAATCACCCGCACGCGGGACGAACTGGCCGAGGCCCGCGCCCGGATCAGTGGAAGCTTGGCGCTCGTCCCGACCATGGGGGCGTTGCACGAGGGCCACCGCTCCCTGCTCCGGCTGGCCCGCCGGAGCGCGGACGTGGTCGCGGCCAGCATCTTCGTCAACCCGCTCCAGTTCGGCCCGGGCGAGGACCTCGACCGCTATCCCCGAACTGTCGCAGCCGATCTCGAAATCTGCGCCGCCGAAGGCGTTGAACTCGTTTTCGTGCCACCCCACTCTGTGATGTATCCGGACACCCCGCAGGTCACGATCAAGTCGGGTCCGATGGGCGAGGTCGTCGAGGGCGTCACTCGGCCCGGACATTTCGACGGGATGCTCACCGTCGTGCTGAAGCTGCTCAACCTCGTGCGTCCCGACGTGGCGATCTTCGGTGCGAAGGACGCGCAGCAGCTGGCGATGATCCGCCGGATGGTCGCGGACCTGAACGTCCCCGTCGAGATCGCCGCCGGGCCGACCGTCCGGGAACCCGACGGCCTCGCCCTCTCCAGCCGCAACCGCTACCTCTCCGAGGCCGAACGCCGAACCGCGCTCACGCTGTCGCGCGCCCTCCACGCCGGCGTCGGCGCGTCCGCCGGAGGGCCCAAGGCGGTCCTCGCGGCAGCGAACACCGTCCTCGACAAGGCCACCAGCCTCGACCCACCGTTCCTCCTCGACTACCTCGTCCTCGTCGAACCCGCGACCTTCACCGAGATCACGTCCCCGCACACGGGCCCGGCCGTCCTGGCCGTCGCCGGCCGCGTCGGCGCCACCCACCTCATCGACAACGTCCCCGTCCAGTTCCCCGAGGAGCCCTGATGTTCCGGACGATGTTCAAGTCGAAGATCCACCGCGCGACCGTGACGCAGGCGGACCTGCACTACGTCGGCTCCCTCACCGTCGACCAGGACCTGATGGACGCCGCCGACCTGCTGCCCGGCGAGCAGGTCGCGATCGTGGACATCGACAACGGCGCCCGCCTGGAGACCTACCTGATCGCGGGCGAGCGAGGCTCCGGTGTCATCGGCATCAACGGCGCCGCCGCCCGCCTCGTCCAGCCCGGCGACCTCGTCATCATCATCAGCTACGCCCAGCTCAACGACGCCGAGGCCCGCGAGTTCGTCCCGCGCGTCGTCCACGTCGACCGCTCCAACAAGATCATTTCCCTGGACTCCGACCCCGCCGCCCCCGTCCCCGGCACCCCCGACCTCCGCGGCGACCTGACCCATCCCTGACCCACCCGCCCCGAACCGTGCGAATGTCACTACGTCCGCGATGTTCTGTGCGGGAGCCTCCCACCTGTCGCCTCCGCGCAGCGGCGATCTGACCACTCCTGACCCCACTCCCAGTACCGCCGTCCGTCACGTGCGGTTCAGTCGGCGTGGCATCTGCGAGGGGAGGGGGCGGGAACATCTCGGCGACCACACCCGGCGCAGCCGCGGCCCGACCTACTCGCGCCCACCCCATAACCGCCACCCGTCTTGGGTGTTCGGTTGTCGCGGCGTCGGTGGGGGGCTCGGCCGGGGCATCTCCGCTGTCGCTTCGGCGCGGCCGGCGGCCTGACCGCTGACCCCCACCCCGGTACCGCCGTCCGTCCTTAGCGGTCGACTGCCGCGAGGTCCGCGAGTGTTCGGTGCGGGAGTAACTCGGCTGCCATCCCTGACCCAGGGGGCGATCCGGCCTGCTCACGCCCACTCCCACAGCGGCCACCGGTCCTGGTGGTTCGGTTGTTGCGGCGTCCGTGGGGGCCTGGACGGAAGCCTCTCAGCTCCTGCCTTGGCGCGGCGGAAGATCTTGTGCGAAGCCATCATCAAACTCCTGATGTCCTGGGGTTTTGCGTGGAATGTGGGGGGTGGGCGTAGGAGTGGTCCGAGGTTAGGGTCATAATGACGAGAATCGATCGCGAGGAGGGTTCATGATCCCTTCCGTTCTCGCCGCCCCCGACCCCGGCTGGACCACCGAGACCGACGTCGTCGTCATCGGCTCCGGCATCGCCGGCCTGGTCGCCGCGTTGCGCTGCCGTCCGCGCGGGCGGGTGCTGCTGGTCACCAAGGCCCTTCTGGACGCGGGGTCGACGCGCTGGGCGCAGGGCGGGATCGCCGCTGCGCTCGCGCCCGACGACACCCCCGAGGAACACCTCGCCGACACCCTCACCGCAGGCGTCGGTCTGTGCGACGAGGACGCCGTCCGGGCCCTCGTCAACGAAGGGCCGGACGCCGTCCGCGGCCTCATCGAGCTCGGCGCCGCGTTCGACCGTTCCGTCGGCGGTGAGATCGAGCTGACCCGCGAGGGCGGCCACCACCGGCGCCGGATCGCCCACGCGGGCGGGGACGCGACCGGTGCGGAGATCAGCCGTGCACTCCTTTCTGCCCTGAAGGACTCCGGCGTCGAAGTCATCGAGCACGCGTTGGTTCTCGACCTGCTGAAGGACGGCACCGGACGTGCGGCCGGGGTCACCCTCCACGTCATGGGCGAAGGACAGCCGGGCGGCGTCGGCGCCGTCCGCGCCCGGGCTGTGGTGCTCGCCACCGGCGGACTCGGGCAGGTGTTCTCGGCCACCACGAACCCCGAGGTCTCCACGGGCGATGGTGTGGCGCTCGCGCTGCGCGCCGGCGCCGATGTCGCCGACCTCGAATTCGTCCAGTTCCATCCCACGGTGCTGTGGCTCGGCGAGGGTGCGGTGGGTCAGCAGCCGCTGATCTCCGAGGCCGTCCGCGGCGAGGGCGCATGCCTCGTCGACCACTCGGGGGAACGCTTCATGGTCGGACGTCACGACCTCGCCGAACTGGCTCCGCGCGACATTGTCGCCAAGGGCATCATGAACCGGATGCGCGAGACTGGTGCGTCCCACATGCTGCTGGACGGCCGGCACTTCGGCGCGCGGATGTGGGAGAACCGGTTCCCGACCATCCTCGCCGCCTGCAGGCATCACGGCATCGACCCCGTGACCGAGCCGATTCCGGTCGTCCCCGCCGCCCACTACGCGAGCGGAGGCGTCCGTACGGATCTCCAGGGGCGGACGTCCGTCCCCGGCCTCTATGCGTGCGGCGAGGTCGCCTGCACGGGTGTCCACGGTGCGAATCGTCTGGCGTCGAACTCCCTTCTGGAAGGCCTCGTCTTCGCCGCCCGCATCGCCACCACCCTCTACGAGGACGCCGTGCCGAGCGTTGCGGCGCCAAGCGATGCGGCGCCAAGCGATGCGGCGCCAAGCGACGTGGAGTCGAGGGACGCCGCATCCATGGGTTCGGTGTCAGCGGGTGCCGCACCCATGTCCGCTGCATTCAAGTCCGCCGCGTCCAGGGACGCCGTATCCGAGGACGCTGCATCGGCGAGTGCCGCGGTGACGGGCGTCCCGGCGAAGGACGCCGTGTCGGCGGGTGCTGTGTCGACGGGCGTCTCGTCGACGGACGCCGCATTGATGGGTGCCGTTTCCAAGGGCGTTGTGTCGACGGCCGCCGGATCGAAAGACATCGAATCGAAAGACGGCGGATCGAAAGACGCCGTGTTGAAGGACGTCGCATTGGTGGGTGGTGCATTGACGGGTGCTCTGTCAGAGGACGCCGTGTCTGAGGGCGTCGCATTGGCGGGTGCTGTGTCGATGGGTGCAGCGTCTGAGGACGTTGCGTTGGTGGGTGTCGTGTCCGAGGGTGTCGCTTCGGGGGATGCCCGGGGCGTGGGTGTGGGGAGTGGGCTGGTTGGGGTGGGGGTTCGGGGGGAGATTCAGCGGATCATGACCTCCTATGCGGGTGTGCTGCGGAGGGCGGACGGGTTGGAGGCCGCTGCCCGCGAGTTGGCCGCGTTGACGTGGACGGGCGCGGCCCCGGGCCCGTCGCCCGAGCCGGGGGTTGAGGCGTGGGAGGTCACCAACCTGCACACTGTCGCGTCCGCGATCGTCGCGGCGGCGCGGCGGCGGGAGGAGACGCGGGGTAGCCACTGGCGGGAGGACTTCCCCGAAGGACGTGAGGAGTGGCGCGGCCATCTGGTCACGCGGCTGGAGGGGAACGTCCTGACGACCACCTACGAACCTCTGGAAGGAAAGCGCTCATGACACCGGAACTCTCGCAGACGCTGACCGACGCCGGGCTCGATCCACAGTCTGTGGATAACCTCGTCCGGTCGGCGCTGGCCGAGGACGGCGAGGTCGACGTGACCAGCATGCCGATCTTCGCGCCCGAGGACACCGCGGCGGGGGACCTCAGGGCCCGCGAGGACGGCGTCGTCGCGGGGATTCCGGTGGCGTGCGTAGTGTTCGACGCCCTGAACGTGGCCTACGAGGCGAAGGCCGAGGACGGAGACCGCATCGTCCAAGGGCAGGTGCTCATCTCGGTGAGCGGACCCACCAGGGCACTGCTGCGGGCCGAAAGGACGGCCCTCAACCTCCTGACCCATCTGTCTGGAATAGCGACGGCGACCCGGAAATGGATGGACGCGATGGCCGGAACCCAGGCCAAAGTCCGTGACACCCGGAAGACGCTTCCAGGGCTGCGCGCCCTGCAGAAGTACGCCGTGCACTGCGGTGGTGGGGTCAACCACCGGATGGGCCTGCACGACGCCGCGCTCATCAAGGACAACCATGTCGCGGCCGCCGGGAGCGTCACCAAGGCCTACGAGGCCATACGCGCCGTGTATCCGTCCCTGCATATCCAGGTGGAGTGCGACACTCTCGTCCAGGTCGAGGAGGCTCTCGCAGTAGGCGCGCGGAGCATTCTGCTCGATAACATGACCGATGCCGAGATGACCGAGGCGGTGCGGCTTGTGGCAGGGCGGGCGGAGCTCGAGGCCAGCGGTGGGCTTACCCTGGACCGGGCCCGAGACGTCGCCGTGACCGGCGTGGACTACCTTGCGGTCGGCGCGCTGACGCACTCGGCGCGCGTGTTCGACATCGGCCTTGACTTCACCTGATCAGCGGGGACCTGATGCTGCTCACCATCGACGTCGGCAACACCCAGACCGTCCTCGGCCTGTTCGAGGGCGACGAGGTGATCGAGCACTGGAGGATCAACACAGATCCGCGGCGCACCGCCGACGAGATCGCGGTGGTCCTGCAGGGTCTCGTCCAGCAGAGCCCCTTGCTGGCCGACACCGACATCAGCGGCATCGCACTGTGTTCCACTGTTCCGTCCGTCCTGCACGAGATGCGGGAGATGTGCCGCCGCTACTACGGCGACGTGTCGGCCGTTATCGTCGAGCCGGGCGTGAAGACCGGCGTCCCGGTCCGGATGGACAATCCGAAGGAGGTCGGCGCCGACCGCATCGTGAACGCGCTGGCCGCCGTCCACACGCATGGCGGTCCCGCGATCGTCGTCGACTTCGGCACCGCGACCACCTTCGACGCCGTCTCCGCGAAGGGCGAATACGTGGGCGGCGCGATCGCGCCCGGCATCGAGATCTCGATCGACGCGCTGTCGTCGCGCGGTGCCCAGCTGCACAAGATCGAGCTGGTCAGGCCGCGGAACGTGGTCGCCAAGAACACCGTCGAGGCGCTGCAGTCGGGAATCATCTTCGGCTTCGCGGGGCAGGTGGACGGCATCGTCGAGCGGATGTCGGAGGAACTCGCGGCGAACCCCACCGAGGTCACGGTGATCGCCACCGGCGGGCTCGCGCCGCTCGTCCTGGAGGAGTCGCGCAGCATCGACGCGTTCGAGCCGTGGCTCACCCTCATCGGGTTGCGCCTGATCTACGAGCGCAACACCGTCTAGCCGCTCGCCCCTCGTGAACCGGCAGGGCGGGGCGGGCGGTAAGTCGTTCGCGGGCCGTCCGGCGGGGTGGATAGCCTTTGGGCGTGACAGACGAGACCTTCGACGAGCTCCCGGAGCAGATGCGCGTGCGCCGGGAGAAGCTCGACCGGCTCCGTGCGAGCGGAATCGACCCCTACCCGGTGACCTTCCCGCGGACGGCGACGATCGCCGATGTCCGCGCGAAACACCCGGACCTGGAGCCGGGCAGCGAGACGGGCGAGAAGGTCGGCGTCACCGGTCGCGTCATGCTGGTCCGGAACACCGGGAAACTGTGCTTCGCGACCGTCCGGGACGGCACCGGCGAGATCCAGATCATGCTGTCGCTGGCGAAGGTCGGGCAGGAGCAGCTCGACGCCTGGAAGCGCGACGTCGACCTCGGTGATCACATCGGTGTCGAGGGCGAGGTCATCACGTCCCGCCGCGGCGAGCTGTCGGTCATGGCGGACCGGTTCGCGATCACGGCCAAGTGCCTGCGGCCGCTACCCGACAAGCATGCCGGGCTGACCGACCCGGAGGCGCGGGTCAGGCAGCGCTACGTCGACCTGATCGTCAACGACGAGGCCCGGCGGATGGCCCGGCTCCGCAGCGCCACCGTCCGCGCGGTGCGGGACTTCTGGCACGAGGAGGGCTACCTCGAGGTTGAGACGCCGATGCTGCAGCCGATCCACGGCGGCGCGGCGGCGCGTCCGTTCAAGACGCACATCAACGCCTACAACATGGACCTCTACCTGCGCATCGCGATCGAGCTGTATCTGAAGCGGCTCGTCGTCGGCGGCATCGAGAAGGTCTTCGAGATCAACCGGAACTTCCGGAACGAGGGCGCGGACTCCACGCACAACCCCGAGTTCACCATGCTGGAGACCTACGGGACGTACCTCGACTACAACGACATGGCCGACCTGACCCAGCGGATGTACCAGAAGGCGGTCGTCGCCGCCCTCGGCACCACCGTGGTCGTCCATGACGGTGTCGAGGTCGACCTCGGCTTGCGCGACTGGCCGCGGATCACCCTGTATGGGGCGGTGTCCGGCGCGCTCGGTGAAGAGGTCACGCCGCATACCCCGATCGAGGACGTCCGGAAGCTCGCCGATGTTCGCGGTGTTTCCTGGGATCCGAAGTGGGGGCAGGGCAGGCTCGTCCAGGAACTGTTCGAGGAGCTGGTCGAGCACACCCTCGTCCAGCCCACGTTCGTCATGGACTACCCGATCGAGACCTCGCCGCTGACCCGCCAGCACCGCGAGGAGCCCCTCCTCACCGAGAAGTGGGATCTCATCGGGTTCGGGACGGAACTGGCCACCGCGTACTCCGAGCTCGTCGACCCGGTCGAGCAGCGCCGCCGGCTCACCGAGCAGTCGCTGCTCGCCGCCGGCGGTGACCCGGAGGCCATGCAGCTGGACGAGGACTTCCTGCGCGCCCTGGAGTACGCGATGCCGCCCACGGGCGGGATGGGCGCCGGAATCGACCGGATGATCATGGCGTTCACCGGCAAGGGCATCCGCGAAACGATCCTGTTCCCGCTGGTCAAGCCCGAATAACCAC
>JBOHBY010000676.1:0-1573 GCA_050698635.1 Spirillospora sp. | reverse complement strand
CGGCTGTACTCGACGTCGAGTTCGGCGCCCGCCTCGCGGAGCAGCCGTCCCAGCGGCACCATGCGGGAGGCGGACGCGGAGCCGCCCGCCGCCGGGTTGACGTTGGCGGTGAACGCGCGTGCCTCGGCCATACGCCTATTCTCCTGTGCTCGGCGGAACCAGAACGCCCGGGTTCAGGATCCCGGACGGGTCGACCCTGTCCTTGACGGCGCGGAGCACCGCCGCGCCCAGCGGCCCGATCTCCCGCGCGTACCAGTCGCGATGGTCGGTTCCCACCCCGTGATGATGGCTGATCGTCCCGCCGGCGTCGATGATCGCCTCGCAGGCGGCGCGCTTGGCCCGCGCCCAGTGCCCGACCGGGTCGTCGCCCTGCGCGGACACGACGGTGAAGTACAGCGACGCGCCCGACGGGTACACATGCGAGATGTGGCACATCACCAGCGGCGGCGTCCCCGCGTCGGAGAAGGAGCTGGTCAGCGCGGCACGGACGGCGTCGTACAGCGCGGGGACGTCCGACCAGAACGCGGCGGTCTCCAGCGTCTCGGCGAACGCGCCCGCGTCCAGCAGGGAGTCGCGCAGGTAGGGCGCGTTGAAGCGGCCGTGCTCCCATTTCTCGCCCGGTGCGGCGCCGAGCGGTTCCCCGCCTGCGGCACGCAGGACGTCCGCCACCGCGGCCCGCCGCTGCGCGACCAGCTCCGAGGCCCCCTCGAACCCGACCACGGCCAAGCACCCGGCCGACGACGCACCGTCCTCCAGCCCCCGCCCACCACCATCCAATCGACGAGCTCCGCTCGGCGCTCCGATGGCGGACGGGTCGGCCAGCCCGACCATCGTCTCGGTCTCGTCGGACAGCCGCAGCACCGCGGGCAGCGGCCCGTCCTGGGCCAGGGCGCGCACCGCGGCGGCGCCCTCCGCGAACGACGCGAACCGCCAGCCCTCGTACGCCCTCGTCTCCGGGACGGGCTGGATCCGGACGGTCACCGACGTGATCACCCCGAACGCGCCCTCTGAGCCGAGGACGAGCTGCCGCAGGTCCGGCCCGGCGGCGGACTTCGGCGCCCGCCCGAGGTCCAGCGAGCCCTCCGGGGTCGCGACGGTCAGGGCGACCACCATGTCGTCGAACCGTCCGTACCCGGCGGACGCCTGCCCGCTGGACCGCGCCGCCGCGAACCCGCCGATCGACGCCCACTCGAACGACTGCGGGAAGTGCCCGAGCGTGTACCCGCGCTCCGCCAGCGCGGCCTCGGCGGCGGGCGCGAGCAGGCCGGGCTGCAGGACGGCCGTCCGCGACACCTCGTCGACCGACACGACCGCGTCCATGCGCCGCAGGTCGAGGGCGATGAAGGCGGCGGCACCACTGGGCGCGAGGCCGCCGACGACGGAGGTCCCGCCGCCGAACGGGACGACCGCGATCCGCCGCTCGGCGCAGGCCCGCAGGACCGCGAGGACCTCGTCGTGCGTGCCGGGCAGGACGACCGAGTCCGGCGCGTCGGAGGTCTCGCCCGCGCGGATCCGCAGCAGGTCGGGCGTGGACTTGCCGCGCGTGTGCCGCACCCGCGACTCGGTGTCGGCG
>JBOHBY010000675.1:0-1590 GCA_050698635.1 Spirillospora sp. | reverse complement strand
TGAGGCTGACGAGACGCCCGTCCGGGGATGGCTCTACCCGGTCCACCACGGCCTGGAACGGGTGGTACCAGCCGCCGGCGCGCCCCTGCCGCATCTGCCGCTGCCAGCGCCGCAGCCGCGGCGTCGTCGTCCCGCCGATGGTCTTGGCGAGCTGTGCGCGGGCCTCGCCGTCCACGCGCCGGTACCGCGCCTTGATCTGCCCTCCGAACGCCGACTTGGGGAGCGTGAACGCCTGGTAGGCCCAGCCGTCGCCGCCCTTGCGGCGCATGAAGGGCCCCGGCCCGTGCGGGCCGGTCACGAACGTGCGGAACATGTGGACGATCTGCGTCTGGAGCCCGTACCGCTCGCGGTCGTCCATGAGCCGTTGCAGCACCCTGGACGCGACGATGCCCGCGCCCCGCACCACGACCACCCCGGGCCGCGACTTGAGCGTCTCGTACACGTGCTCGTGCGGCTCGTAGGCGTTCACCACGCGGTGGTAGTCGTTGTGGGTCTCGCGGAACGATTGCAGATCGGGCAGGAACCTCAGCCCCGGATACCCGACCGCGACGTGGACGTGCTGGGAGCGGAACGTGACGCGCTTGGTCGGCGTCGTCCCGGGCGGCGGCGTCAGGACGGTGAAGTACCCGCCGCCCGCCCGCCGCCGCACCATCCTGACCTGCCCCTTCGCGAGCATCTGCCAGTAGGAGATCCGGTCGGCCTCGCGGCGGACCGTGTCGAAGACCGTCGCGGCGCGGGGGCTGAAGAAGTCGGTGCCGATCGGCTCGGTGAGGACCTGGAACAGCGACCGAGGCGACTTGTCCCGCCACGCCTCGTGCAGCGCGTACGACGGGAAGCCCCAGACGTTGTCGGGGCGGGCACCGGCGTCGGAGCGGATCCGCTCACCGGCCGGGAGCTGCGACACGCGCGTGAGGTACTCCCACGACTGCCACGGCGCGTCCCTGCTGGACAGCACCCGGATGGACGGCGCCGGGACGCCCTGGATCCGCAGCACGTCCGCCAGCGTGAACGACCCGAGCCCGCCGCCGACCGACACCAGCGGCACGTCGTACACCGGGATGCCCGCGTCGCCCAGCCACCGGTCCTGCCAGACCGGGGAGCGCAGCAGTCCGGGCGTCAGATCACCAGAGGTCCAGGCAGCTGACAACGATGTCCCCCGAAGTGCGAAACCGGCTGAAACGCGCGACACACTATCCGATGGCGCGCCGTCCTGGCACACATTGGCGCGGGGTGCTCCGGCCGTTGTAGAAAGTCGTCATGAGCGAGCAGCCCGCCCCCGGCGGAGGTACCGACGGCGTCGACGAGGTCACCTCGGCGGTGCTGACCGCGTCGCGGCTGCTGGTGGCGATCTCCGTGCGGTCCCTCGCCGCCGTCGAGGACGCCGTCACGCTCCCGCAGTTCAGGCTCCTGGTCGTGCTGTCCACGCGGGGGCCGCTCAAGCTCGTCACGCTCGCCGGGCTGCTGGAGGTCAACCCGTCCACCGCGATGCGGATGGTCGACCGGCTCGCCGCCGCCGGGCTGCTGGACCGGCAGGCCAGCCCCGACAGCGGCCGCGAGGTCCGGATCCAGCTCACCGCCGCCGGGCGCGGC
>JBOHBY010000674.1:0-1564 GCA_050698635.1 Spirillospora sp. | reverse complement strand
GGTTCCCCTCGTGCTCATGCGGGGCGGCACCAGCAAGGGCCTCTACCTGCACGAACGCGACCTGCCGCCGGCCGGGCCGGGCCGCGACGCGCTGTTGCGCCGGTTGCTGGGCTCTCCCGACGTGCTGCAGATCGACGGGCTGGGCGGCTCGCGGCCCATCACGTCCAAGGTGGCCGTCATCGCGCCGTCCACCCGAGGCGACGCCGACGTCGACTACACGTTCGCCCAGGTCGACATCGAACGCGGCCGGGTCAGCTACAACGGCAACCGCGGCAACATCTCCTCCGGCGTGGGGCACCACCGGCTCCGCCACCGACAAGATCACGCTGGATGACGGCCGCGCCGTCGAGGCGTCGATCGTGGACGCGGGCAATCCCGTCGTCTGGCTACACGCCGGCGACCTCGGGCTGGCCGGCCACGAGCGAACCGAGATCAACGACGACCACGACGTGCTGGACCTGGTGCGCGAGGCGCGCGGGAAGGCCTGCGTCCTGATGGGCCTGTGTGACGACTGGCGCCGCGGCGACGAGGATGTCCCCGCGGTACCCCTCGTGGGTCTGGTTACGCCGCCGCGCGGGTACCTGACCGTGAACGGTCGGCGCGTCGAGGCCGACGAGATGGACCTACGGCTTCACCTGATCTTCATGAACCGCCTTCACGAGAGCGTCGCCGGCACCGCCTCGATCAGCCTGGCCGCCGCGTCACGCATTCCCGGGACCACCGTCCACGCCGTGGCCCGGCGCCGTCGACCCGACACGGTCCTGATCGGCCATCCCTCCGGGGTCACCGGCGTCTCGGCGAGCGTCGCGGCGGACGCGGACGACCAGGGGGTGCGGTTCGGGCTGCTCGGCATCAGCCGTACCGCCCGCCGGCTGATGGCCGGGCGTGCCTTCTACCCGCGCCACGGCTGACACCGCAACAAGGGTCATGACGGGCCATACCCTTCAGCCCTGGGCTCCACGCCTAGCGGCAAAGACGATCTCAGCGGCCGCCACGCCTCGCGGCCGCATGTTCATCCCTTCGGCCGACCCACGAGGCCGGGCCGGGACCGCGACCCGAGCCCGGCGCACTCACCCGCCGGCACACCTCATCCGCGGTGCCGCCCGCGGAGTGAGGCGACCAGGTGCGGCCGTCGGCCGTGCTCGGGGCGAAGCGTGAGGTCCCAACCGTCCGCGACGGCGGCGAGGGCCAACTCGACGGTGCTGGGTAGCGCTACTGGTGTGCGGAACACCGCGTCGAGGCTGTGTGCGTCCGGCAGCCGGCCGGTCACCGTCGCGACGCAGCGGGCGGCCGTCCACATGCCGTGCGCGACGGCGCCTGGGAAGCCCAGTAGGCGGGCCGGGAGCGGGTGGAGGTGGATCGGGTTGATGTCGCCGCTGATCCGGGCGTATCGGCGGCCGGTGTCGGCGGTGACCCGCCAGCGCGCGGCGGGGTGTTCCGAGCGCGCCTCCCGAGGTTCCGGGTCGTCCGGGGGGCCGCTGGACGCGGTGGCGCCGCGCGCGAGGTAGGTGCCGCGCCCGGTCCAGGCGGTCTCGTCGTTGACGGCGAGTTCGCTGATCAGGTC
>JBOHBY010000673.1:0-2626 GCA_050698635.1 Spirillospora sp. | reverse complement strand
CTCTCCACGAGCTGGGAGCCTCTGGCTCTGACGCGCGGGACGCCCGTGATGCTCCCCGAGTCGGGCCCGTACGCAGGTGCCGGGGTCGTTGCCCGGATGCGCGCGATCGACCACGAGGTGGTCCTCGCAACCGAGGTCGTCACGGCGCGGGCCATCCTCGCCGGCGAGGCCGAGACGCTCGCCGAACCGATGGGCTCAATCGTCATGGTGGTCCAGCGGACATACTCCGGCGACCGGCCTGTGGAGACCGCGGACATCATCGTGCCGGTGGACCGGTACGAGCTGGCGTACGTCATCCCCGTGGACTGACAGCCGACCGTCCTTTGAATCGGTCGTCGGCTACAGGTAGCCGATCCAGCCAAGCACGAAGACGGTCGCGGCCATGATCCCGTACCACACCGTGAAAGCGGCTACGCGCCGCATGCAGGTCCGCCAGATCTCAGCCGGCGCCGCATTGTGCGGCGGTCGCGGCATCGGCTCGTCGTAGTAGAAGGCGTACCCGGTGGCGACGTGGCCGCGCATGATCTCGGTGAACTTCGCGTGGTCGCCGCCGGACGCTTTCCAGGCGGCTTTACGGGCGCGGCGGCGCGCGCCGAGTTTGGCGTAGTGGCGGGCGCGGCGGGCTTCAAGGTCGAGCATCTCGTCTCCGTACCGAAGACAAGACCCCGCAGATTTACAGCACCGGCTTGTTTGAATACCGATCCAGGCGACCTGCGTAAAATGCTGGTCGTACACCGTATGACCTGGGAGTATTGCAAAGCCAGTGCTCTACCAACTGAGCTAAGGCCCCTCGGGGCGCTCTCGCCCGGCGCCGCGCGGCGGCACAAGCCTACCCGTGGTCGGCTGTCAACGGGTCATCGACCGGGGCGGGCAGGACGAGGCCCGGGAGGGCGGCCACGCTCGGGAGGACGTGGGTGGCGCCGGCGCTGAGGAGGCGGTCGCGGTCGTGGGCGCCGGTGAGGACCCCCGCGACGATCGACGCGCCGGAGCGGCGCCCGGTGAGCATGTCGTTCGCGGTGTCTCCGCAGACGGCGATGTGGCGGACGTCGTCCACCCCGAGGCGGAGCGCGGCGGTGAGGACGAGGTCGGGCCACGGACGCCCGCGTGGGACGTCCGCCGGGCAGAGGGTCAGATCGACGCGGTCCCACCAGCCGAGGGTGTCGATGATGCGGGCCTGGGTGCTGCGCCCGAAGCCGGTGATCAGGCAGACGCGGACACCGGCGGCGCGGAGGCGCGCGAGGGCGTCGTCGGCGCCGGGTACGGGGCGCAGACCGCGGCGGTCGACGAGATCGTCGTAGGAGTGCTCGAACGCGAGGTTCGCCACCTGGGCGCGGTCCTCGCCGAAGAGGGAACGGAAGATGGCCAGCTTCGAGCCGCCGCGCGATTCGTGGAACCGTGCCAGGGCACGTTCGTACGCCGCCGTGCCGGAGACGATCCCCAGGGTGGCGATCGCCTCGGCGAAGGCGGTGTGGACGGTGTCGTCGTCCGCGACAGTGGTCCCGGCGAGATCGAGGCAGGCGACGGTGATCGGGGCTGCTTCGTTCACGCCGGGGACCTTATCGCCTGCGTCGGTGAACACCTTTCATCCCGGCCCGTACGGGCCGCGCCACCGCGGCCGGGCCGGACGAAGGATGCTCAGTTGTCGGACGACGTGGCCTCGGTCCACAGGTCCAGCTCGGCGCGGTCCTGCTGCAGCCGGCGCCAGACAGCGAAGCCCCCGAGTGCGACGACGGCCAGGATGAGCAGCTTCTTCACGGTGGGACCCCTTCACCTCGACTATTCAGTCAAATCCCGGGGGGCCTTCACATCAGCGTCTACTTCCCCCAGGCTCTCCGCAGCCTAGCAACCGTTCCCGGTCGATCAGCACCCGCGCACCGGTATCGGACCCAGCGTCCAAATCTGGTGCCGATCTCGTCACCTCCGCGCCATCACGCCCGGTGGCCGGCCCGCCGGATAATCCGGAGGACGACCCTTCGGGAGTGCCAATGGCAGAGGACGACTTCCGGCGCTGGGAACGCGAGTTCGACCCGGTCGCCTCGGACGAGGAGCCGTCCGGGGCCCGTGGCCTGGTCCTGGTCGCGGGGGCGACCGCCACCGGATGCGCCGCCATGATCGCGCTGGGCGAGGTGATGCTGGGCGCGGCCGGGCTGGTCCTGTCGTCACTCATCCTGCTGCTGTGGCGCGTCGGTATGTGACCTCCCCCTCCGCCCCGTCCACGGCGGCCCCGCCAGCGCAAGCCCAACCGAAAGCGACAAACGCCACATCCCCGCCACCACCACGGCACCACCCGGCACGCCCTGACGAGACCATCACGGCACCTCGGCCCAGAACAACCGACACGCCCGGCCCGGACCAACCGCGGCACCCCGGCCCGGAACAACGGGCGCAACCGGCGCAACCGGCGCAAGCGGCGCAAGCGGCGCAAGCGGCTGGAACAACAGCCGCATTTCGGCCGGAACAGCGAGCGGCTGCCCATCCCGGCATCGCCCCGGCGTGAGCCGATCGGGGATGAAAAGTGCGCACTGATCCGCCATCATCGCGGCATGGAGCTGCGCGGAGCGAACGTCCTGCTGACCGGCGCGAGCGGCGGGATCGGCCGGGCGCTCGCGGCGGCGCTGGCCGGGCG
>JBOHBY010000672.1:0-2068 GCA_050698635.1 Spirillospora sp. | reverse complement strand
CTCCCGGGGCGGCGACGCCCACAACGCCGGGCTGTCCCTGCGGCGCGCGGAGGCGGTGAAGGCGCGCCTCGGGGGCGCCGCCGCCGGGGCGCGGGTGGCCGGTCTCGGGGCGGCCCGGCGGAAATGCACCGGCGAGTATCGCGGCGGCTCACCGGACAAGGACTGCATGGCGAAGAACCGTCGCGTCGAGATCACCCTGGCGGGAGCATGACATGAGCGAAGCGAACCGGGGGGCGTGGGGGGTCGGCCCCCCACAAAGGAGTAGGCCCATGGTCGAGGCACGCGCGTTCACCGCCATCGTCAACCCGGCGGCGGGCGGCTCCGCGTCCGCCTCTCGCATGGTGCCGCTGGGACGGCTGCTCCGCGAGGCGGGCGCCGAACTCGACGTCGAGTACAGCCGCGGCTTGGAGCACGCCGCCGACCTCGCCCGCGCCGCCGCGAGGACCGGAAAGGTCGTGCTCGGCGTCGGCGGCGACGGCATGGCGGGCTGCGTCGGCGGCGCCCTCGCCGGGACCGGCGCGCTGTTCGGCATCGTCCCGGCAGGGCGCGGTAACGACTTCGCGCGGCAGCTCGGCGTCCCGTCCGACCCGGAGGAGCTGGCGAAGCTGCTGCTGGAGGGCGAGCCGCGCGCCGTGGACACCATCGACGCCAACGGCACCGCCGTGCTCGGCAGCGTCTACGCGGGCGTGGACGCGGTCGCCAACGACAACGCCAACAAGACCCGGCTGCTGCGCGGGTCGGCCGCCTACTACTTCGGCGCCCTGCGCGCGATCCTCTCGTGGCGCGCCGCCGACTACCTGATCACCGTGGACGGCGAGACCCGCGAGCGGCAGGGTTACACCGTCGTCGCCGCCAACTCCGGCTACTACGGGTTCGGCCGGCACGTCGCCCCGGACGCGCGCGTGGACGACGGGCTCCTCGACGTGATCCTCATCCGGACGGCGCCCAAGCGGCTGTTCTTCGCCGTCATGCGCGAGCTGGAGGACGGCAGGCACGTCCGGCGCCCCGAGGTGGAGGTCATGCGGGGCGAGGAGGTGCGGATCGAGCTTGCCGGACCGCCCGGCAGGACGCTCCCGTACGGCGCCGACGGCGAACTGCCCGGCGTGCTCCCCGTCACGGCCCGGGTGATGCCGGGCGCCCTGCGCGTCCTCGCCCCCTGACCGCCCCCTGACCGCCCCCTGAGCGGCCCCTGACCAGCGCCCCTTCGTCGGGGCCTTGACTCGTCGGCCTTACACCGACCCCCGGGACTTGGCCCGAAGTTTGGGTCGATTTACGTCTGCATTACGGCCCCTCGGGTAGCGTCTCTTACGTCCCGCTAAGGGGCCTTGGGGCCGTCTGTGGAGACATCATGGGAAGGCGACTGATCGCCGTTCTGGGGGGACTCATGATGACCGCGGACGCCCGCGACGTGGTGGCGCCGGCGTCTCTGGGGGTGGCGCCGGTGTCCACCACGCTCCCCGTCTCCCGCCTGGTAAGGCGCTGGTAGCCCCGGCGCGTCCTGGAATGGCCACCCGTGTCCCGGCAAGTCGCTTGACTGCCGGAATCGCTTCCGGACAGGCTGTGAGGATCCCCTCACACGCTTCCGGAGGCGCTCTGTGTCTGCCGAGGAACCCCCCGGTCCCGAGAACTCGCGCGACTCCGAGGCGGGAGCCGGGTGGGTCTGCGGGAAGCCCGGGACGTTCAACGACCTGCTGCCCGAGCGCGTCACCGACTTCTCCTGGCGCCGTCCGAGGGTGCTGTGGCGGTCGCGCAACGACGTCATCGCCCGCTGGTTCGGCGACCCGTCGAACGCGATCCGCCGCCGCTGCGTCGCCGCCCTGCGCGAGCGCGGGACGCCGGCCGCGTTCACCGTCCACCGCGCCGACCCGGAGTTCTCGTTCGTCCTGCTGGGCGACACCGGCGAGGGCGACCGGTCGCAGTACGCCGTGGTGCCGCCGCTGCTGCACGCCGCCGGCGACACCGACTTCATGATCATCGCCAGCGACGTGATCTACCCGTCCGGGGACGCGGCCCAGTACCCGGACAAGTTCTTCCTCCCCTACAAGGACTACCCGGCCCCCATCTACGC
>JBOHBY010000671.1:0-3932 GCA_050698635.1 Spirillospora sp. | reverse complement strand
GCCCTGGGGGCCTCTACGGCGCGCCGCTGCTTCGGCTCGTCCCAGATGCCGAAGGCCTTCCAGACCTGCCTGCCGACCGGGTTGATCACGCCGAGCTCGGCCATCAGGTCGCGGATCTTGCCGACGGAGTTGGCGACCTCCGCCATCGACGCCTCGCTCTTGTACGCCTGCCGCACGACGTCCTTCGGGATGCCGAAGTGCCGGACCATCGGCCCGGGGGGCGACAGCATGATCCGCGCCATCACGCCGAGGACGACCGGTGTCGCGACGCCGAGGATCCGGCGGCGCACCGGGTGCATGTTCGGCACGCGGTGCTTGAGGTAGTGCCGGGCGAACGAGATGTGCCGGGCCTCCTCCGCGATGTGGATCTTCATGATGGTCTCCTCCAGCGGGTGCTTGATGTGCCCGCCCTTGAGGGACTTGCGCTGGACGTAGTCGATCGGGTCCTCGCCGCCGAGCACGAAGATGAAGAACATCTCGGTGCTGACCAGCGGGATCCACGGCGCGGCCTGCGCGATGAGGCTGAGCGCGCGGGGCATGCCGCGGATCGGCATCCCGGTCCGGTTCACGAACTCCTGGAACATCATCCCGTGGTGACATTCCTCGGTCGTCTCGTGGTAGACGTACCGGAACTCGGGGCGTCCGTTCGGCAGCCGGTAGGCGTAGTTCAGCAGGCCGCGCTTCAGCAGGTTCTCGAACTGGAGCCCGATCTTCATGGCGGTCGCGACGCGCCACAGCCCGATCTGCGCCTGGATCTCCGGCGGCTGCGACTGGTACCAGTCCGTCTCGCCGAGCCGGTCGAACGGCGGCAGCACCCAGCGCGGGTCGTTCTCGTCGACGGTGAACTCGGGGTTGTCCCACGGGATGTCGGCGTAGGCCTCCCAGTGCTTGTCCACCGACGCCTTGTTCAGGCGGTCGATGACACCGAGGTAGGACTTGTTGTCCCTGACCTGCTCGCGGACCTCTTCGGCGAGTTCGGTGGGGGCTTTCGGCATTTCGGGCGCTCCCTCGGGGTGCTGCGGCGGCCGCGGCCGGCGACGTGGTTCAGGAGGTGGGTCAGCAGGTTCGGTCGGGGGTGGGCGCGGGGGTTCCGGGCCCCGGGACGATCAGCCGCGCGACGTCCTTGATCTGGCGCAGCACGGCGGCCTGGTGGCCGTCGGCGTCGTCGTCCAGCGCGTTCTGTATGGAGAGCCCGACGAACATCGCGAACAGGCCGCGCAGCATCGTCGGGACGAAGTCGGCGGGCAGCGTGTTCTCCGGGAACAGCCGCTCGAACACCTCCAGGATGACCTGGAGGATCCGCTCGTTCAGGTCGAGGCACAGCGGGCGCAGCTCGTCGTCGGTGCGGGCCGCGACGGCCAGTTCCATGAGGGCCTTGGCCGGACGTCCGCGGAACACCTCCCAGAGCAGGTCGAGCGCGCCCGAGACGTTGCGCTGTTCGGGCGGCAGCACGGCGAACGCGGTCTCGTACGCCAGCCGCTGCGCCTCCAGCAAATGCTCCAGAGCGGCCGCGACGAGCACCATCTTGGTCGGGTAGTGGTGCTGCTGCGCCCCGCGCGACACTCCGGCGCGGCGGGCCACCTCGGTGGTGGACGTTCCTGACCAGCCGAGGTCCACCAGGCATTCCATGGTGGCCTCCAGGAGGCTGGCCTGCGTGCGCGACCTGCGCTCCTCCTGCGTTCGGCGGCGCGACGGGCCGTGCCGGTGGCGTCGGTGGCTGCTCACTGTCACGCCTCCGACGGTACGAGCCGACATACAAGCAAGCAAGCCTGCATGTATGTTGCCCGCATCACAATTGGACATTGAGTCTTATTGATGAGGTGGACGAAGTACCCCGGTGGACGTACACACGTACGCCCACCTGCTTCACCGGGCGCAGGCGGGGTGCCTCTCCTCACCCGACGACGGGCGGTGGACCGCGGCGCCACGATCCCGGCATGGGAAACGCAGCAGAGGCAAGGCGATCGACCAACGACGACGCGGGCACGCCGGCAGGCAAGGCGGCAGGCAAGGGCGGCGCCCGCACGGTTCATCTCAGCAAGGTGTACGGGACCGGTGACATGGCGGTCCGCGCGCTCGACGACGTCAGCGTGGTGCTCCCCGAACGGCGGTTCACCGCGATCATGGGGCCGTCCGGCGCCGGGAAGTCCACGCTGATGCA
This sequence comes from Spirillospora sp., assembly GCA_050698635.1. Classification (GTDB taxonomy): domain Bacteria; phylum Actinomycetota; class Actinomycetes; order Streptosporangiales; family Streptosporangiaceae; genus Spirillospora. Next base: position 1,771 of record JBOHBY010000671.1, on the reverse strand, counting down.
CTGCGTGGCGGGGCTGGAGGACGCGACGTCCGGCAAGGTCTTCGTCGGCGACCAGGAGCTCGGCGCGCTGTCGGACCGGCGGCTGACCAGGCTCCGGCGCGAGCGCATCGGGTTCGTGTTCCAGGCGTTCAACCTGCTCCCGACACTGACCGCCCGCGACAACATCCTCCTGCCGATGACGCTGGCGGGCACGAGCCCCGACCAGGAATGGCTGGGCACGGTCGTGCGCGTCCTGAAGCTGGGGGACCGGCTCTCGCATCGTCCGTCGGAGATGTCGGGCGGGCAGCAGCAGCGGGTGGCGCTGGCGCGCGCGCTGGTCACCCGCCCGCAGATCGTGTTCGCGGACGAGCCGACCGGCAACCTCGACTCCCGCACGGGCGCCGAGGTGCTGACGCTCCTCCGCAACGCCGTGGACGACCTCGGCCAGACGGTCGCGATGGTCACCCACGACCCGGTCGCCGCAGGACACGCCGACTCGGTGGTGTTCCTCGCCGACGGACGGATCGTCGACGTCATGGACGCGCCAACACCCGACCGGGTGCTGGACCGGATGCGAGGGCTGGGAGACAACCGATGATCGGGCTCGTGTTCAAGGAACTCTGGGGACGCAAGCGCCGGATGGTCGGCTCCCTGGTGGCGGTCTTCCTCGGTGTGTCGTTCCTTACGGGAACGCTCGTCCTCGGCGACACCCTCGCGGGAAGCATCGACGGGTACTTCTCCCAGGCGTACGGCAAGACGGACGTCAGCGTCCGCAACTCGACCAGTGTCAGTGATGAGCCGTGGGGCTCGCGTGGTCAGATCGACGCGTCCGCCTTGGACAAGGTCCGCCAGGTGGACGGCGTCGCCAACGCGGAACCGGTCATCCAAGGGTCGGGGCAGCTGCTCGCCAAGGACGGCACCATCGTCGAGTCACGTGGCCCGCGCACCGCCGGGAACTGGCTGACCGACCCGAAACTCAACCCGTACCGGCTCGCCGAGGGCCGGGCGCCGCGCGCGCCGAACGAGGTCGTCATCAACAAGATGTTCGCGACCGAGGGCAAGCTGAATGTCGGTGACCGGACGGCCGTCCTCACGCCGGAGAAGGTCCCGGTGACCGTCGTCGGGATCAGCATGTTCGGTGATGAGGAGGCGTTCGGCGAGACGTCGTTCACGGCGTTCAGCCTGGACGGCGCCCGCCAGTACGTCGCGAAGTCGCCGGACCGGATCAGCGGCGTCTACGTCCGCGCGGCCGGCGGCGTCAGCCAGGACGAACTGGCGTCGCGGATCAAGCCCGTGCTGCCCGCCGGGGCCGAGGCCATCACGAACAAGGCGCAGGTCGACGAGGGCATGTCGCAGGTCGAGTCCGGGTTCCTGCAGATCTTCCGGACCGTCCTCGCGGCGTTCGGCGGGGTGGCGCTGCTCGTCGCCGCGTTCAGCATCCACAACACGTTCGCGATCACGATGGCGCAGCGGACCCGGGAGTCGGCGCTGCTGCGCGCCCTCGGCGCCGGCCGCCGCCAGGTCATGACCATCGTCGGGTTCGAGGCCCTGGTCATCGGCGCCGCGGCGACCCTCGCCGGGCTCGCCGGAGGGTTGGGGTTCGCGGCGTTCCTGCGGTGGCTGTTCACGCAGTTCCGCATCGGGATCGCGATGGAGGGGCTGACCGTCGCCGCGACCTCGATCATGATCGCGGTGCCCGTCGGGATGCTGGTGACGCTGGTCGCGGCGCTCGGGCCCGCGGTGAAGGCGTCCCGCGTGGCGCCGCTGGCCGCGCTGCGCGAGTCCGCCGCCG
>JBOHBY010000670.1:0-1618 GCA_050698635.1 Spirillospora sp. | reverse complement strand
GGTCTCCGGCGCGGCGGCCGCCTTGGGTTCGGCGGGCTCGGCGGGTTCGGCGGGTTCGGCCGGGCGGGACTCGGCCAGCTTCTCCTCGACGGCCCGATCGACCTCGCCCTTGCGCCTGCGGCGGCGGCCGCTCTCCTTGCCCGCGGCCTTGTCCGGCTTCGGCTCGACCGGGGTCAGGTGGACGTGGATGCCCCGTCCGCCGCACGACTCGCAGGTCTCCGAGAACGCCTCCAGCAGGCCCTGGCCGACGCGCTTGCGCGTCATCTGGACCAGGCCGAGCGAGGTGACCTCGGCGACCTGGTGCTTGGTACGGTCCCGCGACAGGCATTCGACGAGGCGGCGCAGCACCAGGTCACGGTTGCTCTCCAGCACCATGTCGATGAAGTCGATCACGACGATGCCGCCGATGTCGCGGAGCCGGAGCTGGCGGACGATCTCCTCGGCCGCCTCCAGGTTGTTGCGGGTGACGGTCTCCTCCAGGTTGCCGCCCTGCCCGGTGAACTTGCCGGTGTTGACGTCGATGACCGTCATCGCCTCGGTGCGGTCGATCACCAGGGAGCCGCCGGACGGCAGCCACACCTTGCGGTCGAGGGCCTTGGCGATCTGCTCGTCGATGCGGTACGCCGACAGGGCGTCCTGGTCGCCCGTCCAGCGCTCGACGCGGTCGGCGAGGTGCGGCGCGACGTACTGGACGTAGTCGGACACGGTGTCCCACGCGTCGGCGCCGGACACGACGAGCTTGGAGAAGTCCTCGTTGAAGATGTCGCGGACGACGCGGATCGTCAGGTCGGGCTCGCCGTACAGGAGCGAGGGCGCGCTGGCGGTCTTGACCTTCTTCTGGATGTTGTCCCACTGCGCGGCCAGGCGCGACACGTCCCGGGACAGCTCCTCCTCGGTGGCGCCCTCGGCCGCGGTCCGGACGATCACACCGGCGTTCTCCGGCATGACCTTCTTCAGGATCGACTTGAGGCGGCTGCGCTCCTTGTCGGGGAGCTTGCGGCTGATGCCGGTCATCGAGCCGTCGGGGACGTACACGAGGTAGCGGCCGGGCAGCGAGACCTGGCTGGTCAGCCGGGCGCCCTTGTGGCCGAGCGGGTCCTTGGTGACCTGGACGAGCACCGACTGGCCCGACTTCAGCGCCGACTCGATCCGGCGCGGCTGGCCCTCCAGGCCCGAGGCGTCCCAGTTGACCTCGCCCGCGTACAGGACGGCGTTGCGGCCCTTGCCGATGTCGACGAACGCGGCCTCCATCGACGGCAGCACGTTCTGCACCTTGCCGAGGTAGACGTTGCCGACGTAGCTCTGGTGGGTGGCGCGGTTCACGTAGTGCTCGACGAGCACGTCGTCCTCCAGGACGGCGATCTGCGTGCGCTCGCCCTCCTGCCGGACGACCATCTCCCGCTCGACGGACTCACGGCGGGCCAGGAACTCGGCCTCGGTGATCACCGGCGGACGGCGGCGGCCCTGCTCGCGGCCCTCGCGGCGGCGCTGCTTCTTGGCCTCCAGCCGCGTCGAGCCCCGGACGGACTGGACCTCGTCCTCGGCGGCCGCGCGGGCCTCGCGCGCGCTGCGGACGTGCGTGACGGTGTTCGGCGGGTCGTCGACAACGGTCCCGCCC
>JBOHBY010000669.1:0-2602 GCA_050698635.1 Spirillospora sp. | reverse complement strand
CGTCGGTGGAGTCGGCGCCGGTCGCGATGAGGTGCCGCAGCGCGTTCTCGGCGGCCTGCACGCCCGCGCTGGTGTCGCCGCGCTCGCGCAGGCAGCGGCTCAGCGCGACGTGGACCTTCGCCCAGTGGTCGAGGTCGGCCTCGGCGGAGGCCTCCTCGGTCAGCTCGGTGAGCTGGGCGATGGCCTCCTCCAGCTCGCCCGCGGCCTCCAGCGCGAGCGCGTGGCCCCACCGCGCCTGGTGCAGCATGTCCGGCAGCGCGACGGCGTCGGCGCTGGCCAGGACCTCGGCGAACCTGGCCCGCGCCTCTGCGGCGGCGCCGTTGCTCAGCGCGATCTCGGCGTAGTCGAGCGTGACGCGCAGCTCGTCGACGACGTCCTCGCTGACGCCGCTGACGAGGTAGGTCGCCGAGCAGTTCAGCTTGGCGGCCAGCAGCTCCACGACGCTCGGCGCCGGCACCCGCTTGTCGCTCTCGATCAGCGAGATGTAGCTGTCGGACAGCTCGGGGAAGGCGAGCTGCGCCTGGCTCACGCCCTGCCGGATCCGCAGGGCGCGGATGCGCTGCCCCAGTGTCTCCCGATCCATCGTGTGACCACCGCCTACCGGATGCTCGCCGGCTGCGCCGCGCGCAGGACGAGGATGACGTCGACTCGCTCCCCAGATGTGCCGAGCCGCTCCCCAAGTGTGCCGAGATCACGCCCGGCCGGGGCCGCGATTCCACGGATTCGGTACCGGAGCGTGTTCCGCACCCGCGCAGGCTATACCGGCTACCCTGTGCACGCCATTCCGAGATCATGCTGTGGAAAGCCGAGCGTCCGCCATGCCCCAGAGCGACTTCGCCAAGACCGACGAATCACCGCCGGGGGGCCGGGGCGGACCGCTGGAACGGCTCTTCGACCTCGCCGGGCGCCGGACGAGCGTGGCCCGCGAGCTGCGCGGCGGGGTCACCACGTTCTTCGCGATGGCCTACATCATCCTGCTGAACCCGATCATCCTCGGCGGGGCGAAGGACGTCACCGGGGCGACGCTGTCGATCCCGCAGCTGACGACGATGACGGCGCTGTCCGCCGCGGTCACCACGGTGATCATGGGGCTGGTCGGGAACGCGCCGCTCGCGCTGGCCGCCGGGCTCGGCATCAACGCGGTCGTGGCGTTCCAGGCGGCGCCGGTGATGACGTGGCCGCAGGCGATGGGCCTGGTGGTGATCGAGGGCGCGGTGATCGTGCTGCTGGCGCTCACCGGGATCCGCGAGCGGATCATGAACTCGATCCCGCTGGCGCTCAAGCACGCGATCGCGGTCGGCATCGGCGCGTTCATCGCGCTGGTCGGGTTCTACGACGCGGGGTTCGTCACGTCCAGCGCGACGAGCCCGCCGCTGTCGCTCGGCACCGGCGGGCACCTGTCGACGTGGCCGTCGCTGGTGTTCGCGCTGACGCTGCTGCTGATGATCGTCCTGTACGTGCGCCGGGTGCCGGGCGCGATCCTGATCAGCATCGTCGCGGGGACGGTCGCGGCCGTGGCCATCCAGGAGAACGCGTCGATCAAGAAGGGCGGCTGGGGCGTGGTCACCCCGAACATGCCCGACAAGCTGTTCGCGACGCCCGACTTCGGGTTGTTCGGGGAGTTCGACCTGTTCGGCGGGTTCGCCGAGGCGGGCGTGATCACCGCGCTGGTCGTGCTGTTCACGCTGGTGCTGTCGGGGTTCTTCGACGCGATGGGCACGATCCTCGGCGTCAGCGACGAGGCCGGGCTGCTGAGCAGGAAGGGCGAGGTGCCGCGGCTGGGCCGGATCCTGTCGGTGGACGGCGTGTCCGCCGCGTTCGGCGGCGTGACGAGCTCGTCGGCCAACACCGTGTTCGTCGAGTCGGCGGCCGGTGTCGGTGAGGGCGCCAGGACGGGCCTGGCGAACATGGCCACCGGCGCGCTGTTCGCGGTGACGCTGTTCCTCACGCCGCTGGCCGCGACCGTCCCGGCGCAGGCGGCGGCGCCCGCGCTGGTCGTCGTCGGCGCGCTGATGATGACGCAGGTCGCCAAGGTCGACTGGACCGACCCCGACCTCACCATCCCGGCGTTCCTCACCATCGTGCTGATGCCGTTCACCTTCTCGATCACGATCGGGATCGGCGGCGGGATGGTGGGCTTCGCGCTGATCAAGCTGGCCAGGGGCCGCTGGCGGGAGGTTTCGGTCTGGCTGTGGCCCGTGGTGGTGCTGTTCCTCATCTACTTCGCGATCGATCCGATCGAGCAGTGGCTGGACGTTCGCTAGGCGTGCGGTAGGCGCCGTTCCCCACGTCCCGCCAGGGGCCATGTCCCGGCGGCACTCCGTTCATTTGGAAGTCCCGGGCACGCCCGCGGGTGTCAAATAGTGCCGACATGGCGTAAGCAGAAGGTAGGGCCTTACCCCCCGGCGTGAAAGGCATGGCTGTGCTGTCCGCGGATTCTCCCCCCCACCCGTCGCCGCCGGGTCATGTGCTCCTGGCGCCGGGCAGGTTCCCGGGAGCGCTCACCGCGGCGCAGGCGGCCCGGCATCTCGCCGCCGGGCTACGCCGGGCCAGGCCCGCCGCCGCGCTGGTCGAGCTGCCGGTCGCCGACGGCGGGGAGGGC
>JBOHBY010000668.1:0-4081 GCA_050698635.1 Spirillospora sp. | reverse complement strand
GGTGGGGTCGGGGTCGGGGTCGTGGATCTGGTACAGGTCGATATGGTCGAGGCCGAGGCGGCGCAGCGAGTCGTCGCACTGCTGTTTGATCGACTCCGGTCGCAGGTCGTTGCTTTCCGTGCCGGTCTCGTCCCAGACGAGCCCGCACTTGGTGAAGACGAGCGGACGGTCGGCCGGTGGCAGCGCGGCCACCGCCCGGCCCACGACTTCTTCGGAGTGGCCGAAGCCGTAGACGGCGGCGGTGTCGATCCAGTTGACACCGTGCGTGACGGCATGGTGGATCGCGGCGACGGATTCGTCGTCGGACTGGGTGCCCCAGCCCATGAGGCCCGGTCCGCCCGCGGCCCAGCTGCCGAACCCGATGACGGTGATGTGCATGCCGGTCTCGCCCAGTGGCCTGGTGCGCATTCTCAATGCTCCATCCGGTACGGAGTCGACGCGTCTTCCGGGACGACCGGCAGTTCTAGCCGGGATAGGTACGGGCCGTCGTGGTGGACGGTCTGGAGCGCGCTCTGCATCCGGGCCGACCGGCCGGGCGGCTCGCCGGTGTTGGGGTTGCGGTCGAAGTGCGGGAAGTTGCTGCTCGACACCTCCAGCCGGACGCGGTGCCCAGGGAGGAAGACGTTGCTCGTCGCGCCGAGGTCGATCCGGTACTCCACCACGTCACCCGGCGGCACCGGGCGCGGGTCGCTGGTAGCTTCCCGGTAGCGGGCGCGGAGGATGCCGTCGGTGAGGTTGCGCGCGTACCCGCACGGCTCGACGTCGACGAGCTTGGCGGTCCAGTCGGTGTCGGGCGCGGACGTGCTCGCGTGCAGCACGACGCCGACCGGGCCGGTGACCTCCAGTGGTTCGGTCAGCGGGGCGGAGGTGTAGACGAGGACGTCCGGGCGGGCCTCGATCGGTCGCTGGTCGTAGATTCCGGGGCGGGTGTGCACGGAGTTGCAGCACAGGGCGCCGCCGAGCGTCGGAACCGGGTTGCGCGGGTTGTAGAGGAACGTGTCGGGCGGCTGGCCGTCCGGCTTGTCGCGGCGGAGCGTGCCGTCGCCGTCCAGGGTGTTGGCGCGGCCGTCGCTGTGCAGGTACCAGTCCTGGAACTCGGTGCCGGGGAGTGGCCAGGACTCGGCGACACGCCAGCCTCCCGCGCCCATCGTGTAGAGGAGGACCGGGGGCTCGTCCGCCATGCCGGTGTCGGCGTCCCGCAGCCACGTGTCGAACCAGCGCAGTTGCAGGCCGTCGGCGTCGATGGCGGGGCCGGTCGCGCCGCCGCCGAAGTTCCACTCGCCGACCGGGTTCCCGGAGAACAGGCCCTCGTGCGGCCAGGGGCCGACCAGCAGCCGCTGCCGCGTCCGCGCCGGTTCCGGGCCGCGCTCGCGCATGCCGGTGAAGTTGGCGAGCGTGCCGCCGAGGAACGTGTCGTACCAGCCGCCGAGGTTGAACGCGGCGACGCCGATGTCCGGGTAGGCGCGGGTGACGTCGAGCCGCTCCCAGTACGCGTCGTAGCCCGGATGTTCCAGCCATTCCCGGTAGTAGGGCGCGATGTCGTCCAGGTAGGGGTGGTCGTCGAGCGGCAGCCGGTGCGCGGAGCCGGGCAGGTCGTCGGCGGCGCCGGTGAGCCGTGCCCGGATCGACGCCGGAACCGCGGGGTCGCGTGCCGCGTTGTGCGCGGCCAGGGACAGCGTCCAGCCCAGGCTGAAGCCGAGCTGGAACGCGCCGCCGCGGTACACCCAGCCGTGGTGGTAGCTGGACGCGGTCACGTTGGGCGCGACGGCCTTCAGCGCCGGATGCCCCGACATGGCGGCCTGCCATTGCGTGACGCCGTCGTACGAGCCGCCGAACATCCCGACTCCGCCGTCGCACCACGGCTGGGCGGCGACCCAGTCGACGGAGTCGTAGCCGTCGTCGCGCTCGTGCACGAACGGGGTGAACGTGCCCTCCGAGGCGCCGCGGCCGCGGGTGTCCTGGAAGACGACGGCGTACCCGGCGGAGGCGGCGCGCAGCGCGAACGTGCCGTACATGCCCAAGCCGGTGCGGTCGTACGGGGTGCGGAACAGCAGCGCCGGGCAGCGCTGCCCGACCGGCCGGTACACGTCGGCGCGCAGGACGGTGCCGTCGCGCATCGGCACGGCGAGCATCCGGTCGACGGTGATGCTGTGGAACTCAGGCATGGTCCGCCAGCCAGTGGTCGATGACGTTGCGGGTGAGCCGGGACAGGCCGTTGTCGTAACCGTTCGCGGACAGCCCGCCGCTGTAGGCGATCGAGCCGGCGGAGAAGACGGAGCCGCCGCCTCGGGTGCGGAAGTACACGATGTCCGACCGCACGCCGGGATGCTCGGTGGCGCCCTGCCCCGGGTTGGTGCCGCTCAGTTCGTCGATGGCGAACTGGTAGCCGTCGCCGATCTCCTCGGACGTGGCCAGGAGCAGCGCGCCCGGGGGGCTGCCGAGGGCGGGGTCGTACCTGTCGATCTCGCCGCCCGCCGCGCCGCCGCCGTCCAGCCCGCGGTCGCCGAACACGTCGGGGACGCCGTCGAGCAGCCGCTTGGCCGTCTCGTCGACGAGGTCGGGGCCGAGGCGGTACCGCCCGGACGGCACGCCGCCCTGGGCGCTGAAACCGACCCCGAACAGCTTCTGTGGCGCCCGGCCGCGCATCGTCCACAGCCCGCCGCGCTCCCCGGTGGTGGCGTGGTGGTACTCGCCCGGCCGGGCCTGCCAGCTCCGGGTGCCGCTCTCGCCGCGGCGCAGCTCCATGACATGCGGCAGCTCCGGGTGGAACGACACCACCCAGTAGTAGCCGTTGCCGCCGAGGTAGCCGAGGTTGCCGCCGCCGTCCACGTACTGCTCAAGGGCGTCGAGCATCTGTTCCGAGGCGTATTCGGGGTGCGCGCCGGTGAGGACGCCGCGGTAGCGGCGCAGTAGCGCGGCGCCCTCGGTGTGCAGGTCGTGGTCGGTGATGACGTCGAAGGAGTAGCCGAGCTCCGTGAGCCAGTCGAGCACGTACAGGTCGTTGGCCAGCGTGAACGGCGACAGGTGGATGCGGAACCCCGGCGCCAGCGTGAGGATGGGCCGCCGCCAGGACGTGTAGCAGACGCCGCTGCCGTCGGTGTGGCTCGCGTAGGCGGAGTGGCCGAGGTCGTAGCGCTGTTCGAGGAAGGCCGTGCCCGGCGGGACGACGGGGACGTACCCGAGCCCGCGCTCGTTCGCGTAGGCGAGCCAGGTGGCGGTGGGCAGGAGCAGCGCGATGTCGCCGGTGGCCTTCCCACGGGGCGGCCGGACGACGAACGGGACGGCGCGCTCGCACGAGCCGTCGGCGGCCGTGACCTTCAGCGCGTACACGCCGCTGGCGAGGTCGTCCGGGACGGTCAGCTCATGGGACGGTGACCAGCCCGCGTCGGCGAGCGCGTCGTCGTGGAAGTGGATGGCGCCGTAGCCGCGCGGGTCGGCGGCGTAGTGCTCGACGCGGCCTGTGTAGTGCCGTCCGGTGACGCCGCGTACCGGCAGGTTGACCAGCCGCCCGTCCAGGCTGGGACGTCCGGCGCAGGGCACGACCAGTGACGCGGCGTTCCCGGCGCCTTCTGGTGGGCCGAACCACCAGCGCAGCGGGGCCTCGTGTCCGGCCGCCGCGGTGATCAGCGCGTCGCGGTCGAGCGGGTACGGCCACAGCCCGGGGCTTTCGATCTTGCCGTTGTAGTGGCCCTCGTCCGGGGTGAGCGCGCCGAACAGCAGCCTCCCGTCGGACGCCGGGGCCATCGCCAGGTCGATCCGGCGCTGGGCGGTGCGCGGCCGGTCGTCCACGACGATCGGGCTCAGCCGGCTGTTGACGCTGGTGACCAGCGGCCGGGCGACGAGCACGACCTGACCGGTCGACGGGTCGTAGCTCGCGCCGACGCCGTGCCAGAGATGCGGGTCGAGCGGGTCGTCAAGGTGGGCCGTGGCCTCGGTGGTTCCGTCGCCGAACCAGAGTGTGAGGCGTCCCTCGGCGTCCAGGCCGAGGGCGTAGCCGCGCGGGCCGTCGCCCCAGCGGGCCACGATCGCCTGCCGCGCGCCGGTGACGGCGGTCGGGAAGACGGCGGCGGCGACCGTGAAC
>JBOHBY010000667.1:0-3750 GCA_050698635.1 Spirillospora sp. | reverse complement strand
ACCCGGCCCGCTCCGCGCCGGCGCCATCGCCCTCGACCCCGCGGGCCGCACCGCCGTCATCGCCGACCGCCGCGTCTCCCTCACCGTCACCGAGTTCGACCTTCTCGAATTCCTCATGGCCAACCCTGGCCGAGTCTTCACCCGCGAGCAGCTCCTCGACGCCGCCTGGGGCCCGGGCGCCGGCGCCGGAAGCCGGACGGTCGACGTCCACGTCGCGCAGCTCCGCGCCAAACTCGGCGAGGGCAACCCCATCAGAACCGTCCGCGGCGTCGGCTACGTGCTGGATAGGTGATGGTGCCTAGATGAGATAGTGGACGGGTGACTGGCTTGCGGTCGTCCGGGCGGCGGACGGTGTTGCCGCAGGGGCTTGTGCTGGGTGGGGTCGCCGCTGGGGCGCTGGTGGTGGCGTTGCGGGATCCGAACGAGGCGGGGCACTATCCGGGCTGCCCGTTTCTGGCGATGACCGGTTATTACTGTCCCGGGTGCGGGATGATGCGGCTGGTCCACGCGCTCACGCACGGGGACGTCGGGACGGCGTTCGGGCTCAACCCGCTGATGTTCGTGCTCCTGCCGGTGTTCGGCTACCTGTTCGTGCGGTGGACGGTGCTCGGCGCGCGGGGGACGCCGATGCGGTCGGCGCTGTTCAGGCCGGTCGTGGCGTACTCGTTCGTCGGTGTTCTCGGCGTGTACTGGGTCGTCCGGAACCTGCCGTTCGCGACGGCGCTGGCGCCCTAGGGGATGCGGGCTCCGGAGGGGTCCCGGGTGCGGAGACCGTTCCATGGGGCGGCTACGATCGGTGCACGGAACGACCTGAAATAGGGGGGCCTGCGACCTTGAGCGTTTTGGACGAGATCGTTGAGGGCGTCCGGGCCGATCTCGCCGAAAGGCAGCGGGAGGTGCCGCTCGACGCCCTGAAGGAGAAGGCGGCGGCGGCCCCCGCGCCGCGGGACGCGCTCGCGGCGCTGCGGGCGCCCGGTGTCTCGGTGATCGCCGAGGTCAAGCGGAGCAGCCCGTCCAAGGGCGCGCTCGCCGCGATCGCCGACCCCGCCGCCCTGGCCCGCGACTACGAGTCCGGCGGCGCGAAGGTGATCAGCGTGCTGACCGAGCGGCGCCGGTTCGGCGGCAGCCTGGACGACCTCGCCGCCGTCCGCGCGAACGTGGGCGTGTGCGTCCTGCGCAAGGACTTCATCGTCACGTCGTACCAGCTGTGGGAGGCGCGGGCGCACGGCGCCGACATGGCGCTGCTGATCGTCGCCGTGCTGGCGCAGGACGCGCTGGTGTCGCTGGTCGAGCGGGCCGAGTCGATCGGCCTGGTCCCGCTGGTGGAGGCGCACACCGAGGAGGAGGCCGCCCGCGCGGTCGACGCGGGCGCGAAGGTCATCGGTGTGAACGCGCGTGATCTGAAGACGCTCCAGGTCGACCGGGGCGTGTTCGCGCGGGTCGCGCCGCACCTCCCCAAGGACGTCGTGAAGATCGCCGAGTCGGGGGTGCGGGGCCCGCACGACCTGCTCGCCTACGCCTCCAGCGGCGCCGACGCGGTGCTCGTCGGGGAGAGCCTGGTGATCGGGAAGGACCCGCGCACCGCGGTCGCCGACCTCGTCGCCGCGGGCGCCCACCCGGCGCTGCGCCAGGGCGGCTGAGCGACGGAGACTGGATAGGCTACGGGCATGCAGGACGAACCGCTCCGGGAGCGATGGCGGGGCTTTCCCTGAACCGGTGACAAGCCCCTACTCGTAGGACAGGACGCGTTTTCCCATGACCATCGACACCGCGCGCGGTGCCGTGCCCGACCTGACGGGCCACTTCGGATCGTTCGGGGGGCGCTTCGCGCCTGAGGCGCTGATGGCGGCGCTGGACGAGCTGACCCGCGAGTTCGAGACCGCCAAGCACGACCCCGCCTTCACCGCCGAGCTGGACGACCTGCTCGCCGACTACGCGGGCCGCCCGAGCCTGCTGACGGAGGCCAAGCGGTTCTCCGAGCACGCGGGCGTCCGCGTGCTCCTCAAGCGCGAGGACCTCAACCACACCGGCTCCCACAAGATCAACAACGTGCTGGGGCAGGCGCTGCTGACCCGCCGGATGGGCAAGACCCGCGTGATCGCCGAGACGGGCGCGGGCCAGCACGGCGTCGCGACCGCCACGGCGGCGGCGCTGCTCGGCCTCGACTGCACCGTCTACATGGGCGAGGTCGACACCGAGCGGCAGGCCCTGAACGTCGCGCGGATGCGGATGCTCGGCACCGAGGTCGTCCCGGTGACGACCGGCAGCCGCACCCTCAAGGACGCCGTCAACGAGGCGTTCCGCGACTGGGTCGCCAGCGTCGAGAACACCCACTACTGCATCGGCTCGGTGATGGGCCCGCACCCGTTCCCGATGATGGTCCGCGACTTCCACCGGGTCATCGGGGTGGAGGCGCGGCGGCAGTGCCTGGAGCTGACCGGCGCGCTGCCGGACGCGGTCGTCGCCTGCGTCGGCGGCGGCTCCAACGCGATCGGCGCGTTCCACGCGTTCATCCCGGACGAGTCCGTCCGGCTGCTCGGGTTCGAGGCGGGCGGCGACGGCGTCGAGACCGGTCGGCACGCCGCGACCCTCGTCGGCGGCTCGCTCGGCGTCATCCACGGGATGCGCACCTACCTGCTCCAGGACGACGACGGCCAGACCATGGAGACCCATTCGATCTCCGCCGGCCTCGACTATCCCGGCGTCGGCCCCGAGCACGCGTGGCTGCACGACACCGGACGCGCCGAGTACCGCGAGGTCACCGACGCGGAGGCGATGGAGGCGTTCTCGCTGCTGTGCCGGACGGAGGGCATCATCCCGGCGATCGAGTCCGCGCACGCGCTCGCCGGCGTGCTCAAGGTCGGCCCGGGACTGGGCCCGGACGCCACGGTCGTCGTGTGCCTGTCCGGACGCGGCGACAAGGACATGCACACGGCCGCCGACTTCTTCGGCCTGATGCCCGAGGGACCCGAGGGAGACGTGCAGTGAGCGTCCAGACCGCCTACGACAAGGCCAAGGCCGAGGGGCGCGCGGCGCTCGTCGGCTACCTGCCCGCAGGGTTCCCCACCGTCGACGGCGCCATCGAGACCGCGCGGACGATGGTCGACGCGGGCTGCGACGTCATCGAGATCGGGCTGCCCTACACCGACCCGATGATGGACGGCCCCACCATCCAGGACGCCGTGCACCAGGCACTGGTCGGCGGCGTCCGCGTCGCCGACGTGTTCCGGACGGTCGAGGCCGTCGCCGCCACCGGCGTCCCGACCCTCGTCATGACGTACTGGAACCCCGTCGACCACTACGGCGTCGACCGGTTCGCCCGCGACCTCGCCTCGGCCGGGGGCTCCGGGCTGATCACGCCCGACCTCACCCCGGAGGAGGGCGGCGCGTGGCTGGCCGCGTCCGACGCGCACGGGTCCGGGAAGGGCCTCGACCGGGTGTTCCTCGTCGCGCTCAGCTCCACCGACGAGCGCATCGAGAAGATCACCGGGGCGTCCCGCGGGTTCGTGTACGCGGCGTCGCTGATGGGCGTGACCGGCGCCCGCACCGCGGTCGACACCGGCGCTCCGCGCCTGGTGGAACGGACCCGCGCCGTGATCGACAAGGCGGGGACCGGCCTGCCCGTCGGGCTCGGGCTGGGCGTCGGCAACGGCGCGCAGGCCGCCGAGGTCGCCGGGTTCGCCGACGGTGTGATCGTCGGGTCGGCGTTCGTCCGCCGCCTGCTGGACGCGCCCGACCTCGCGTCCGGTC
>JBOHBY010000666.1:0-1809 GCA_050698635.1 Spirillospora sp. | reverse complement strand
CTTGTCGCGGCCGGGGCCGCAGCGAACGCGGTCCTTGCCGCCGCCCTTGGCCCGGATGCGGTCGCGCCCGGCCCTGCCTTTGAGGAGGTCCTTGCCGCCAGCGCCTCTCAGCTTGTCGGCCCCAGGGCCGCCGTCGACACGGTCCCTGCCGCTGCCGCCCACGACCTTGTCATTGCCGGCGCTGCCCTTGAGGCGGTCCCTGCCGCCGCCGCCGTTGATGCAGTCATCCCCTGCGCGCCCCTTGATCCGGTCATTGCCGCCGCGTCCCTTGATCCGGTCACCGGCGATGCTGCCGAGCAGCGAGTCCTTGCCCTTGGTGCCGCCGATCTTCTGGAAGCAGCGGCGGGCGCCATCGCCGCCAACGACGCCGCCCGCTCCGGCGACGAGGGGTGCCGGCGGCAGCGTCACCTTCCAGACGTCGATCGCGTTCCGCCCGGACTCGCCGAGGTTGAAGTCGCCGGTGGCGCCGAAGTAGGTCGTCGTCCCGTCCGGGTTCTGCTCTGTCTTGAACACGTGCGAGGTCCAGGTGTTCGCGTTCTCGGGGATGAAGTGGCCGGCGTAGGCGAACCTGACCCTGCCGTTGTCCTCCTCGACGAAGTCGATCACCTGGGTCCCCTGCGAGTACCAGCCCATGAAGATCCGGTTCTCGCGCGGGATCTGCTGGAAGACATGCGCGGTGCAGACGGTGCCCTGCGGCTTGGTCCGGATCTGCGCGCGATAGATCGCCCGCTTCCCGTCAGGCGTCTTGGCGTAAGCGTTTTGCGCCTGTTCCGCGTTCACCGGCGGCGTCGTGCTGAGCGCATCGCTCCTGAAGAAGTGAACGCCGCCGTTGCCACGGACGTTGTCAGGCCCCGGCGTGCAGCTCGCTCCCGGCGGAACCACGCCGCCGCCGCGCTCGTCGGTCGCGATCAGGTGCTGTCCGGAGCCGGTCAGCTCGGTCTCGTGGTTCACGTCGATGTCCTGGGTGGAGTCGAAGGCGGGATTCGCCGATCCGCCCGCGCCGCGTCCCATGTGGTGGATCGTGCCCAGGTATCGCACGCCCTCGAGCGACGGCGCGCCCTGGGCGAGCCAGCCCGGGACCGTGAAGTCCTGGTCCGGATCGACGCCGCCGGGCCCGGGATCGGCGTCGTTGGTCCCGTCGACGCAGTCGATCACGATCGCGCCGGTCTCGAACGGTCCCTGTGTCGAGCTCGGCCGCTGCTTGCAGGGAAGCGGCGTCCCGCGCGGCTTGTCGTCGGTGAAGTCGGTCGGTGTGCCCATGTTGTCGAAGGCATTGGTCATGTCGAAGGCCAGCAGCGCGCTGATGGCGCCGCAGGTGAGGCGGTCATCCGGATAGACCTCGAGCTCGTGGCAGCCGTTGACGGCGTTCGGGAGCGTGTGGCCGAGGGCCATCTCCATCGTCGGCCAGCGGTAGCGGTAGACCTGCGGGCTGCAGGCGGCCCGCTTGGCGTCGAGGCTGGTCCCGGGCGGGAAGTTCATGCACGACGACATGTCGATGACCTCGAACCCGTCGAGGTCGAAGCGGTCGGTGTCCTCCGGGTCCTCGTTCTCGCGCACCATCTCCTCCGTGTCCCCGTCGCCGTCGACGTCGGGGTCGTCGGCCGAGACCGAGACCGCGTCGGAAGTCACCGCGTAGGCGATGTGCGGGCGCTTCGGATCGACGTTGACCGTGTGCGCCTCGCCGATGTGGCTCGTCAGCCCGATCTCGACCGGGTTCTCGACGTCGGTGACGTCGACGACCTCAAGGCCGCCGCGTGGCGCCTCCTCGATCCCGAGGACACCCTGGTCGTGGCAGCGGCCCTCGGCATC
>JBOHBY010000665.1:0-1678 GCA_050698635.1 Spirillospora sp. | reverse complement strand
TTCCTCGGGTTCGCGCGCGCCGCCCGGCAGGGCTTCACGGGCGCGCTGCCGGTGGCGGTGCTGCTGCTGGCCGCGACCGTCGCCGGATTCACCGCCACCGTGGACAACGCACTGCGCGTCGGGCAGGAACGCGCGTCCTGGGCCGCGACAGGAGGCGACGCCCGCGTCGGACCCGGACCGCTCGACGAGGCGGGCCTGCGCCGCGTCCGGGACCTGCCGGGCGTGACCGGCGTCGTCCGCGCCCGCGTGATCAGCGGCGTGTCGAGCTCCACCAACAGCGCGCCGATGACCGTGATCGGGGTCGACCTCGCCGCCTACCGCAAGCTCGCCCCCGACGTGCCCGGGATCCCGGAGACGGACGAGGTCCTCGCGTCCCCGCTCGCCGTCCGGACCATGGGGCGCGGGACCGAGACCATCGGCCGCGCCGGCATGGACCCGCTCCGCATCAAGGTGTCGGCTGAGATCGAACGCTTCCCCGGCATAGACGTCGGCAGCGCGTTCGTGATCGTCCCGTATTCGATGATCGCCGGCGCGACCGGCTTCCCGTCCGAGGTCTTCGTCGCCGGACCCGGCCTGGACGCCAAGGCGCTCCGCACCGCCGCCCCCGGGCACGGCGTCGTGCTGCGCCAGGACGTCCTGGACGGGCTGGAGGGCCATCCGCTGGTCTCCGTCGTCCACGGCACCTTCCTCGACGGCGCGCTCATCGGCGGGGCGTTCGGGCTGCTGGCCGTCCTGTTCGTCCTGGTCGTCGGCGCACGCGCCAGAGCGCGGACGATCGCGCACCTGCGCGCCGTAGGCCTGAGCAGGCGGCAGAGCCGTGGCCTGGCGCTGGTGGAGATCGCTCCCGTGCTGCTCTGTGCGGTCGGCGCGGGCTGGGTGCTCGGGCTGATGCTGCCCGAGATCACCGGCCCCGCCGTCGACCTCGGCCCCTACACCGGCGGCTACGCCGTCACCGTGCACGTCCCGAACCTGGCCGCGCTGCTCGGCCTGCTCGGGACGCTGCTGCTCGCTGCCGCCGCCGCGGTCGCCGTCGACCGCGCCTTCGACGCCCGCCCCGGAACCGTCCTGAGAACGGGGGACTGAATGAGTACGAACGCACCCGACCTGGCCGAGCTGGAGCGGCGCGCCACCGAACGCGGCCCCGTCTACGGCGAGGGCGCCCACATCGTCTGCGACAACCTCGTCCGCATCTACAAGACCGACGGGATCGAGGTCGTCGCGCTCCAGGGGCTCGACCTGCTCGTCGACCCGGGCGAGCTGGTCGCGATCGTCGGGGCGTCCGGGTCGGGGAAGTCGACGCTGCTGAACATCCTGTCCGGGCTGGACGTGCCGACCGCCGGCGTCGCGCGCGTCGCCGGGTCCGACCTGCTGACGATGGCGTCCAAGGAGCGGCTGAAGTTCCGGCGCGAACGGGTCGGGTTCATCTGGCAGCAGACGTCCAGGAACCTGCTTCCCTACCTGACGGCCGCGCAGAACGTCGAGCTTCCGATGCGGTTCGCCGGACGGTCCCGCCGCGAACGCGCCACCCGCGCCGCCGAGCTCCTCGGCATGCTCGGCGTCGGCGACTGCGCGGGCCGCCGCCCGGAGGAGCTGTCCGGCGGCCAGCAGCAGCGCATCGCGATCGCCGTGGCCGTCGCCAACGAACCCAAGGTCGTCCTCGCCGACGAGCCCACCGGCG
>JBOHBY010000664.1:0-3342 GCA_050698635.1 Spirillospora sp. | reverse complement strand
GCGCAACGAGCTGGTCGAGGTCGTCCTGCGGCTGAAGGCGCGCGGCGCCGCCGACCCGGGTCTGGAGGCGTGGGCGCGCGCCGCCGCCGGACGCTGGCTCGCCGCGAAACAGCTCGACTCCCACCTGTCGCGCAGCCCCGAGCTCCGGGCGGCGCTGCGCGACCTCCTCCACGAGGACGATTCCGCCCGCAAGGGGAGGTGAACCCGTGCATCCGATCATCGTGCTGCTGCTCGTCGCCGTGTGGGGCGCCGCGATGTGGCTCGGGTTCATGTACGTGTTCCCCGTGCTGTTCGCCGCGACGCTGGTCGTCGCCGGGGCCGCGGCGCTGGGCGTGTACTACCTGCACGCGTGCCGGACGCTCGCGCCGTCCACCCTCGAAGGGCCCTCGCCGGTCGCCGAACCGAAGGTCTCCTACCGGCACTACCTGCTCGGCCAGGTGTGGCGCGACTGGTGGACGATCAGCCGCACCGTCGTCCCGCAGGTGTACCGGACGGCGAGGGGCATCATCGTCCGGCTGACCCGGGTGCTGCTCGGCGGCTTCTGGGGGTTCTTCGTGTTCCCCGTCTGGCTGGCGCTGTGCACGGGCATCGTCGCCGCCGCTGTTCCCGCGTCCGGGTTCGTGCTCGCGCTGACCGTCCTGTACGGGGTCGTCGCGCTGCTGGGGCTCGCGGTGTGGCTGGTGTGCGTGCTCGTCCTCGCCGCGGTGGAACGCGTGTTCATGACGTACGGGCGAATCTTGCAGACCTGCCCGCACCCGTTCTGCTACGAGCGGATCGGCCTGCCGGAGTACGAATGCCCGGGATGCGGCGCCCGGCACCGGCATCTCGCACCCGGATCGGGTGGCGCGTTCAGGCACGTGTGCCGCTGCGGGGCGCGGCTGCCCACGACCGTGCCGCTCGGACGGTTCCGCCTGGCCGCCTACTGCCCGCACTGCGGGGGGCGCCTGCCGGAGCGGATCGGACGTGTCCGCGTGGAGCCGATCCCGTTCGTCGGTGGCCCGGCCGCCGGGAAGACGACGTTCATGGTCCTCGGCATCCGTGCCCTGCACGCGCACGCGCTCGCCGTCCACGGACGGCTCGCGTTCGTCGAACAGCGGCACGCGCAGGCGTACGCGGGCGCGATCCACGAGTTCCAGCGCGGCGGACGTCTCGCCAAGACCGGCCCGGAACTGCCCCTGGCCACGATGGTCGACATCGAACTTCCGGGACGCGCACGCCGCATCCTCTACCTGTTCGACCCGGCGGGCGAGCACTACACGGGCGCCACAGAGGTCGAGTCGCTGCGCTACCTGGACCACAGCGAGGCGCTGCTGTTCGTCGTCGACCCGTTCGCCCTCCCCCAGCTGCGCATGTCCCTGACCGGGGACGAGCGGGAGCTGGTCGACGAGGCCGCCGTGTCGTCGGAGGAGGACCCGGCCGACACCCTCCAGCGGGTGCTGAACGAGCTGCGCTCCCGTCCCGACCAGGGGCACCAGAAACGCGTCGCCGTGATCATCACCAAGACCGACCTGCTGGCCCGCACGGAGATCGGCCGCTGCCTCGCCGAGGACGCCGACCTGCGCGAATGGCTCGAACGCGTCGGGCTCGGCAACACCGTCCGTACGCTCGACCAGGTCGCCGGGCAGGTGCGGTACTTCGCCTCCGGCCTCGCGACCGAGCCCGCGGACGTCGCCGACCTGCTCGGCTGGGTGACCGGCCTGGCCGCCTCCAACGGCGACCACCCGCCTACCGCGGTCGCCCTGCCGTCCGGCGAGGAGCCGTCCGACACGCCACCGGAGCTTCCCGGGACGGCCCCGCTGCGCGCCCCGTGGCCGGTACGCGGACGCGACTCGACCCGCGTCCCCGTCGGATACACGGTCGGACGCTGGGCCGTCCTGAGCGGCCTGTCGGTCCTGACCGTCGGAACGGTGACCGGCGCGGTGGTGGCGGCGGCCGAACGCCTGCCCTTTTAACCCAGGGGGCAACCCCCTGGAACCCCCGTTGGCGCGGCGGGCACGTTTTCGCCCACGGAGATGATGTGACGCACGCCACTTCCTGACGCGGAAGATAACGGACGGTCATTCGCTTGAACGTCTTGGACGTCCAGATCCCGGGGCGGCCTCGCCCCCCTCGGACGGAGACCCCCAATGACGGAGACGGCCGCGTCGGCGGCGGAGACCTCGCGGACCCGTCCGGTGGACCGGCGGCTGCGGCTGATCATGGTGCTCGGCGCGCTGACGGCCCTCGCGCCCCTGTCGATCGACATGTACCTCCCGGCGCTGCCCACGCTCACCGAGGACCTCGGGACGGGCGCGATGCAGACGCAGCTCACGCTGACGGCGTGCATCGTCGGGCTCGCCGTGGGCCAGGCCGTCGCGGGGCCGCTGAGCGACGCGTTCGGACGCCGCAGGCCCCTGCTGATCGGGCTCGCCGCGTACGCCGCCGCGTCGCTGCTGTGCGCCGCCGCGCCGACCGTGGAGACGCTCATCGCGCTGCGGCTGGTGCAGGGCGCGGCCGGCGCC
This sequence comes from Spirillospora sp., assembly GCA_050698635.1. Classification (GTDB taxonomy): domain Bacteria; phylum Actinomycetota; class Actinomycetes; order Streptosporangiales; family Streptosporangiaceae; genus Spirillospora. Next base: position 841 of record JBOHBY010000664.1, on the reverse strand, counting down.
GCCGGGATCGTGATCGCGCGCGCGATCGTCCAGGACCTCTACGACGGTGTCGCCGCCGCCAAGTTCTTCGCGCTGCTGATGCTGGTGAACGGGCTGGCGCCGATCCTCGCGCCGGTCTTCGGCGGGCAGCTGCTGCGGCTCATGCCGTGGCCGGGGGTGTTCGCCGTCCTCGCGGGGATCGGCGTGGCGCTGTTCCTCGGCTCGCTGCTCGGGCTCAGGGAGACGCTGCCGCCCGGCCGCCGCGAGACGGGCGGGCTGCGGGCCACGGCGGCGACGTTCCGCGCGCTCGCCGCGGACCGGTCGTTCGTCGGGTACGCGCTCACGAACGGCCTGGCCTTCGGTGCCCTGTTCACCTACATCTCCGGTTCGCCGTTCGTGTTGCAGGACATCTACGACCTGTCGCCGCAGGAGTTCAGCGTCGTGTTCGGCGTGAACTCCATCGGGATCGTGGCCGCCGGGCAGATCGGCGGCACGCTCGCCGGACGGGTGCCGCTGCGGCGGCTGCTGGCCGCCGGGCTCGCCATCGTCACCGCGGGCGGGATCGTGCTGCTCGTCGCGGTGCTCGCCGGAGGCGGCCTCCGCGGGGTGCTGGCCGGGCTGTTCCTGGTCGCGTGCGGGGAGGGCCTGATCGGGCCGAACGCGACCGCGCTGGCGCTGTCGGGACGCCCGCCGAGGGTGGCGGGCAGCGCCTCGGCGCTGCTCGGCGTGTCGCAGTTCGCGCTGGGCGGTGCGGCGGCGCCGCTGGCCGGGATCGCGGGGCCGGACACCGCCGTCCCGATGGCCGCCTCGATCGCCGCGATGGCACTGCTCGCGGCGGCCGTCACCGCCGTCGTCACCCGCC
>JBOHBY010000663.1:0-6937 GCA_050698635.1 Spirillospora sp. | reverse complement strand
GGCCGCGCCGACCTCGGCGAGCCAGGCGTCGAGTGACTCGGGCCGCTGCAGCGCCCGGAGTACGTCGAGCGCGTTCACCGTGCCGGAGCCTTCCCAGATCGAGTTCAGCGGCGATTCGCGGAACAGGCGCGGCATGCCCGACTCCTCCACGTAACCGTTGCCGCCGAGGCATTCGAGCGCCTCCGCCGCGTGCACGGGCCACCGCTTGCAGATCCAGTACTTGCCGGCGGCCAGCGCGACCCGCCGGAACGCGGCCTCGGACTCGTCGCCGCGCACCGACCGGTCGGTGGCTGCCGCGAGCCGCAGCATCGTGATCGTGGCCGCCTCCGACTCGACCGCGAGGTCGGCCAGGACGTTGCGCATCAGCGGCTGGTCGACCAGGTACCTCCCGAACGCCTCGCGGTGGACGGCGTGGTGGGCGGCGGCCGTCACGCCGTGCCGCATCCCGGCCGCCGCGCCGATCACGCAGTCGAGCCGGGTCATGTTCACCATCTCGATGATGGTGCGGACGCCGCGGCCCTCGTCCCCGACCCGCCACGCGACCGCGTCCTCGTACTCGATCTCGGCGGACGCGTTGGACCTGTTGCCGAGCTTGTCCTTGAGCCGCATCAGCCGCAGCGGGTTCAGCCCGCCGTCCGGCAGGACGCGCGGGACGAGGAAGCAGGTGAGGCCGTCCGGTGCCTGCGCGAGCGTCAGGAACACGTCGCACATCGGGGCGCTGGTGAACCACTTGTGGCCGGTGAGCCGGTACGTCCCGTCCGGCTGGGGCGTGGCGCGCGTGGTGTTGGCGCGGACGTCCGACCCGCCCTGCTTCTCCGTCATCGACATCCCGGCGAGCAGCCCGTTCTTCGTCAGCGGGGCGCGCAGGCCGAAGTCGTACTCGCGCTTGGCGAGGAGCGGTTCGTACTGCGCGGCCAGTTCGGGCGACCGCCGCAGCGCCGGGACGGCCGCGTACGTCATCGAGACGGGACAGCCGTGGCCCGCGTCCACCCGCCACGTGTAGAACTTGGCGGCCCGCGCGACGTGCGCGCCCGCACGTGGCTCGTTCCACGCCGAGCCGTGCAGCCCGTGCGTCACCGCGACGTTCATCAGTTCGTGCCACGCCGGATGGAACTCGACCTCGTCGATCCGGTTCCCGTACCGGTCATGGGTGCGCAGGACGGGCGGATGCTCGTTCGCGAGCCGTCCCCACTCCTGCGCTGTTTCTGTTCCCGCCAGCCGGCCGAGTTCGCGCACCTCGGGCTCGGCCCAGCCGGCGCCCTCCCGCTCCAGCCCGTCGAGCAGGACGGCGTCGTCGGACACGTCGTGCCCCGCGAGCGGAGGAACCTGATTGACCACCTCGTGCGTCGGTCTGCCCACCTTGCCCACCCTGCCGCTCCCTCCGCGAACCCCGCCTCCACGCAGGATACAGAACGGCATTCTGGAAAGAAATGATCATGCAGGTGAGCCGGTCCGGCGCTTATCCTCCTGAAGTGGTGGGGTGATCTCGTCCGCGCGGCGGATTGCCCGCGGTCACCGGGGGCATACCGTCGAAACCATGAGCCAGTCCAGTCCGCAGCCGGAGCGGCCGTCCCCGAGCCGCCCGCGGGACGGGCGGAAAGACCCGCTCCCCGCCGACCCTCTCGACGAGGTCACGGCGGTGCCAGGACCGGCGCCCTCGCCCGAGGCGGTGCGCGCCTCCGACGCCGAGCGGGAGGCCGTCGTCGAGCGGCTGCGGATCGCCTCCGTCGAGGGACGGCTCACCTTCGAGGAGCTCACCGAGCGCAGCGAGGCCGCCTACGCCGCCGTCACCCGCGGCGACCTCGACGCCATCACCGCCGACCTGCCCGGCATGGGCGCGCCCGGCGCCAACCCGGCGCCGATCCAGGTCAAGCGCAAGTTCAGCGCCGTCATGGGCGACTGCAAGGAACGCATCGTCGGCCGCATCGAAGGGCCGCTGGAGGCCGTCTCGGTGATGGGCGACGTCGAGCTCGACCTGCGCGGCGCCCAGGTCCCCTCCGGCGAGGTCAGCGTCACCGCCACCGCCGTGATGGGCGACGTGAAGATCATCGTGCCGGACGGGGTCGCCGTGGAGCTGAGCGGCCGCAACATCCTCGGCGACCGGAAGGTCTCCGTCCGCGACCCGCTGCCCGGCGCCCGCGTCCCCGTCGTCCGCGTCACCGCCCACGCCGTGATGGGCGACGTCAAGATCGTCGACGACGAGCACCACGCCCCCGTCCGCCGCGCCATCGCCTCCTGGTGGCGCGACCGCGCCTGACCGCGGTCAGACCGCGGCGGCCGTGCGGGACATCTCCAGCGCCTCGTCGTAGCGGTGGACGACCAGCTCGGCGACCTCCGGGGCGGCGCCGAGCACGGGCGACACCGCCGAGGCACCGGCCGCGAGCGACTCCGCCCTGACCTTGTCGGCGAAGTAGCCCGGGGCGAGGAAGTACGACGCCACCACCACGCGCGGGGCGCCCGCGTCCACGAGCGCCTTCACCGCCTCGGACGGGGTGGGCCCCGCCGCCGACGCGTACGCGGGCACCACGTCACGCCAACCGCGCGACCGCCACCCCTGGGCCAGCCGCGCGATCGTGGCGTTCGCGGACGCGTCGCTCGACCCCGCCGACACCAGCACGACGGCCGTGTCCGGATCGCCGGGCGCCACGCCCGCCTCGGCCAGGCGGCGCTCCAGCGCGTCCATCAGCAGCCGGTGCGGGCCGAGCGTCCCGGCGGTGCGCAGGCCGAGCCGCGGGTGCCGGCCCCGCACCCGGTTCAGCACGCCCGGGATGTCGGTCTTGCTGTGGTAGGCGGCCGTGAGCAGCAGCGGCAGCACCACCGCGCCGGCCGTGCCCTGGCGGGCGAGACCGTCCAGGACGCGGTCGGGCGCGGGCGCCGCGTGATCCAGGAACGAGGCGTGGACGGGCACGTCAGGACGCCGGGCCCGGACGGCGCCGACCAGCTCCGTCACCGTCGCCGCCGCGCGCGGATCCCGGCTCCCGTGCGCCACCGCCACCATCGGCGGCGGCGCGAAACTCGTAAGGCTCACAGGTGGATACCGCACTCGGTCTTGCCCATCCCGGCCCAGCGGCCGCTGCGCGGGTCCTCGCCCGGCGCGACCGGACGGGTGCACGGCGCGCAGCCGATCGACGGGTAGCCGTCGTAGTGCAGCGGGTTGACGAGCACCCCGTTGTCCTCGATGTAGTCGTCCATCTCCTCCTGCGTCCAGTCGAGGATCGGGTTGACCTTGACCATGCCGCGCTTGCGGTCCCACTCGACGACCTTCCGGTCGCGGCGGCTCGCGGTCTCGTCCCGGCGGATGCCGCTGAACCACGCCATGTAGCCCTCGAGCGCGCGGCCGAGCGGCTCCACCTTCCGCAGGTGGCAGCACAGGTCGGGGTTGCGGCCGAACAGCCGCGGGCCGAGCGCCGTCTCCTGCTCCTCCACCGTCCTGGACGGGGTGACGTTGATGACGTTCACCGGGTACACGGCCTCGACCGCGTCCCGGGTCCCGACCGTCTCGGCGAAGTGGTAGCCGGTGTCGACGAACAGCACGTCGATGCCGGGCTTTACCTTCGACACCAGGTGGATCAGCGCCGCGTCCGACATGGACGAGGTGAGGCAGATGCGGTCGCCGAACGTGGCGACAGCCCAGCGGATGACCTCCAGCGTGGGCGCGCCCTCCAGCGCGGCGGCCGCCGACTCGACGATGTCTTCGAGGTCAAGGGTCGGTCTGTCGGTCTCCAGAAGAGTCACCGAGGGATCTCCTTGCTCGTGGTGCGGGGAGCTCCGACACCGAGGAATTTCAACGTGAAAGAACGAAGGCAGTCAGGGCAGAACCACGCACCGTGCTCTTCGCGCGGTTCCAGGCTCTCCTCGCCGCAGTACGGGCAGTAGAACGGCGCCATGCGCTCGCTCACTTGAGATCTGCCTCCTCAGCGCGGCGCACCCAGTCGGCGAACGTCTCGCCGTCGGTGCGCTGCGCGTCGTACCTGCGGACGATCCGCTCGACGTAGTCGGTCAGCCCGGCCGAGGTCGTCTTCAGCCCGCGGACCTTCTTGCCGAACGACGCGCCGAGCTGACCGCCGAGATGGATCTGGAAGCCCTCGACCTGGTCGCCGTTCTCGTCCACGACGAGCTGGCCCTTCAGGCCGATGTCGGCGACCTGGATGCGGGCGCACGCGTTCGGGCAGCCGTTGACGTTGATCGTGAGCGGCTGGTCGAAGTCGGGAAGCCGCTTCTCCAGTTCGTCGATCAGGTCCATCGCCCGCTGCTTGGTCTCGGTGATCGCGAGCTTGCAGTACTCGATGCCCGTGCACGCCATGGTCTGCCGCCGGAACGTGGACGGGCGCACCTGAAGATCGTGCTTGGCCAGCTCGTCGGCGAGCGCCTCGGTGTTCTCCGCCGGGACGTCCAGGATGACCATCTTCTGCTCGAGGGTCGTCCGCACCCGTCCGGAGCCGTACCGGTCGGCGAGCTCGCCGATGACGCCGAGCATCTCGCCGCTGACCCGGCCGACGCGGGGCGCGAACCCGACGTAGAAGTTCCCGTCCCGCTGCGGGTGGACGCCGACGTGGTCGCGGTGGGGGAGCGGGGCGGGCGGCTCGGGGCCGTCCGGCAGCGCGTACCCGAGGTACTCCTTCTCCAGCACCTCGCGGAACTTCGCGGCGCCCCAGTCCTTCATCAGGAACTTCAGCCTGGCGCGGCTGCGCAGTCGCCGGTACCCGTAGTCGCGGAAGATCGAGGTGACGCCGTGCCACACCTCGGTCGCCTGCTCCGGCTTGACGAACACGCCGAGGCTCTGCGCGAACATCGGGTTCGTGGACAGCCCGCCGCCGACGAACACCTGGTACCCGGTCTCGCCCGCCTCGTTCACGACGCCGACGAACGCGATGTCGTTGATCTCGTGGACGGTGCAGTGCGCCGTGCAGCCCGACAGCGCCGTCTTGTACTTGCGCGGCAGGTTCGAGAACTCGGGCGACCCGATGTACCTGTCGTGGATGTCGCGCAGCTGCGGCGTCGCGTCGATGACCTCGTCGACCGCGATCCCGGCCAGCGGACAGCCGATGATCACGCGCGGGACGTCCCCGCACGCCTCCATCGTGTGCAGCCCGACCGCTTCGAGCGCCTCCCAGATCGCCGGGACGTCCTCGATCCGCACCCAGTGCAGCTGGACGTTCTGCCGGTCGGTGACGTCGGCGGTGCCGCGCGCGTACCGGGTGGAGACGTCGGCGATCGTCCGCAACTGCGGACCGCTCAGCTGGCCGCCGTCGATCCGCACCCGCATCATGAAGTAGCGGTCTTCGAGCTCCTCGTCCTCCAGCGCGCCGGTCTTGCCGCCGTCGATGCCGGGCTTGCGCTGGGTGTACAGGCCCATCCAGCGGAAGCGGCCGCGCAGGTCGGCGGGGTCGATCGAGTCGAAGCCCGACTTTGAGTAGATGTCGATGATGCGGCGGCGGACGTTCAGCCCGTCGTCGTTCTTCTTGTTCTCTTCGTTCTTGTTGAGAGGTTCGTGGTAGCCGAGGGCCCACTGGCCCTCGGCCTTCTTGCGCTTGATCGCGGGTGGCACGGCGCGCGTCCTCGTCTGTTGGTGTGAGGGACGCGTAGCGCACCGGCAGTCTGAGGCAGCCGGCTCGACGCTGAGCTGGGTGGAGTCAACGGTGACGCCGATGCACCACGCGTCCTGCTGAGCAGGGGCGTGGTCGGAGCGTCACCGACAGATCGCGCTGCGGACGCGGAGGAAGTCGACGTGCCGGCGCTTGGCCAGCAACGGGTCCTCGGCAGTCATACCTGAACTTTGACACGCCCTCTTGTGGGCTGTCCAGTTACCTGCGGCTCCGGGGCGGGTGAGATGCGTCATCCCTGGCGCCTCCAGTTCACCGGGGGCTCCCCGCCCGTGCCCAGGTCGGTGCCGGTCTCGTCGCCGGTCTCCAGGCCGGTCTCGGGCGGCGCGTCGGCCGAGGCGGCCGGGCCCGGCTGGTGCTGGCAGTCGCACCAGGAGCCGCCACGGCACTCCCCGTGGCGGCGCTCTCGGCACGACTCGCAGATCACGCCTTCCATTGTCACCGATGCGGGCCGGTGCCCCGGCCACCCAGCGGACGATCATGGTCGGGTGGACGTTCCGCGCCGTCAAAGCGGGTATGGACCAAGGGATGTGCGGGGAACGTGAGTCGAGCCTGCGACATGATGGGGCGGGAAGGACGGCCGGGACACGACGCGCGGAGCGGATCAGTGATCGGATGGGCGATGCGGCATGTTCCGGACGCGTAACGGCCTACGGTGGGGCGGTGTGACCACCGTCTCCGGCGCCGCGGGCGTCTCCCCGGCCGGGGACCCGGACCCCGACACCGGCCCCGGCCGCCTGGACGGACGCCCCGACGACACCCCTGACGACTCCGCCGGGCGCGACGACCCCGCCGGACGCGATGGCCAGGGCTCCGCCGGGCGCGGCGGGGAGCGTGATCGGGAGCGGCCTTCCTTGAGCGCCCGTCTCGGCGGTGGGGTGGGGGCGTCCGGGCGGGTCGGCTGGACGCTGGTCAAGGGCACCGCCGTCGGCGCCTTCCGCTACCGGGTGACGGGCCTGGCCGCCGAGGCCGCGTTCTTCGCGCTGCTGTCGCTGCCGCCGCTGGTCATCGGGCTGATCGGCACGATGGGCCACCTCCGCGGCGTGATCGGCCCGGACACCGTCAACGACATCCGCAACTGGGTGATCGAGAACTCCCGGCAGGTGCTGACCGGGTCCGTGGTCGACGACACCGTCGAACCGCTGCTCAAGGAGGTGATCGACGGCGGCCGCGTCGACATCGTGTCGGTGAGCTTCCTGATCTCGCTGTGGGCGGGCTCGCGGGCCACGAACGTCTACGTCGACACGATCACCATCGCCTACGGGATGTCCGGCATGCGCGGCGTGATCCGCACCCGGCTGCGCGCGTTCCTGCTCTACCTCATCGGCCTGCTG
>JBOHBY010000662.1:0-1655 GCA_050698635.1 Spirillospora sp. | reverse complement strand
GGGCGGCGAACGCGGCCGAGGCCGCGTCGTCGGCGTGCACGAACGACGTCCACGACGGCGCCGGGCGCATGGTGCCCGCGCGCACGCGATCGGCGATCGCGCCGTCCGGGGCGTACCACGTCCCGGGCCCGTACAGGGCGCCGTAGCGCAGCACCACGCCGCGCGGCATCTCGCCGACCGCCTCCTCCAGCGCCGCGACGCCCGCGTAGGGCGGCAGCGACGCGTCGAGCCGGTCGGTCTCGACGGCCGGGGCGTCCCCGGGGACGTACACCCACGCGATGCTCTGCGCGACCATCGTCTCGACGCCCTCGGCCCTGGCGGCGTCGACCAGGTTCCGGGTGCCCTCGATGCGCAGCTGCGAGTTGGCGGTGAAGTCTTCCTGGGAGAGGTCGGTGAGCTGGTGGATCACCGCGTCCGGGCGCGCGGCCGTCACCGCCGCGCGGGTGGCGGCGGCGTCGAGCACGTCCAGGACGACCGGCGTGGCGCCGAGGTCACCGAGCAGACCGGTGCGCTCGGCGCGGCGTGTCGTCCCTGTGACCTCGTGGCCCGCCTGGACGAGCAGCGGGATCAGCCGGCGACCGACGACTCCGGTCGCTCCGGCGAGGAGAATCTTCAAGGGGGTACCTCCACGACTTGCACGCCTTTGTGGTCGTCTCGACGGCAGGATAGGCAGTCACTGTTCAGGCGGTCGCGTCCGGCCCTCCCGTATGGGCGCCCCCACGGCATCGGCCGGACGAAAAACGGACGGGCATCACCGCCCCCGTAGTCCCGTCCGCCTTGAGCGTACCGCCGGGAAGCAACCGAACGCGTTTCGCGTCCGGCGCGAAGGAGAATTCTTCTCTTCTGACGGATTCGGCCACAGCGGAGGATACGCGCACATGAAGATCACTCTCGTCCGGGGCGACATCACCGAGCAGCAGGTCGACGCGGTCGTGAACGCGGCCAACTCCTCGCTCCTCGGCGGCGGCGGGGTGGACGGCGCGATCCACCGCAAGGGCGGCCCCGAGATCCTCGACGACTGCCGCAAACTGCGCGCCGCGCAGTACGGCGGCGGGCTCCCGACCGGGCAGGCCGTCGCGACGACGGCCGGGCGGCTGCCCGCGGAATGGGTGATCCACACGGTCGGGCCCGTCTACTCCGCCTCCGACGACCGCTCCGACCAGCTCGCCGCCTGCTACCGGGAGTCGCTGCGCGTCGCCGACGAGCTCGGCGTCGAGTCGATCGCCTTCCCCGCCGTCTCGGCCGGCATCTACGGCTGGCCGATGGAGGACGCCGCCCGCATCGCCGTCGGCACCGTCCGCGCCACGCCGACCAAGGTCACCGACGCGCGCTTCGTGCTGTTCACGTCGGACGCCTACGCCGCCTTCGAGCGGGCCGTCGGCACGTCCTGACCGCCCGCCCCAGGCCACGGGGGCGGCCACTCCTGGTCATGGTGTGTCCCGCATCGGTCAGTCCTCGTCCTTCGGGGGCGGGACGACGAGGACCGGGCGCCCGGCGTGATGGAGAACACGCGTCGACACGCTGCCGAGAATCACCGAGCGGGCGCCCGCGAGGCCACGCGACCCGGTGACGATGAGGGAGGCGTCCAGCTCGGCGGCGACGTCCACGATGGCGGCCCAGACGGGCCCGCCGCCGCGTTCCGCGCGGGTCGTGAC
>JBOHBY010000661.1:0-3792 GCA_050698635.1 Spirillospora sp. | reverse complement strand
TTGACGACGTCGGTGACGGGGCCGAGCTCGGTCTCGACCTTGTCGAACACGGCCTCGACTGCGGGTGCGTCGCCGACGTCGACCGCGTGCCCGACCACGTCCAGGCCGCGTTCGCGTGCCCCGTCGGCGAGCGCGCGCAGGCGGCCCGCGTCGAGGTCCAGCGCGGCCACGCGATGGCCGGATCCGGTCAACGCCTCGACGGTCGCGGCGCCGATTCCGCCTGCCGCGCCGGTCACGACCGCAACGCCTTCGGATGTCATCGCCGTCCTTCGGATTAGGTCTACCTAAGTTAGGTAAGCCTTGCCTATCTTTCAGAGATCGCACCGTTCCGTCAAGGGAGGACTCGAACGCGTTCGGTTCGGGCTTGACAGATGATGGGGCACACAGAGATCTTAGGCAAGGCTTACCTAATTTGATCAAGAGGAGCGCCATGATGGAGCCGACCCCGCTCACGCCGGACCGCGTCCGCGCCGACGTGGCCGACGTGCTCGGCCTGGATCCGGGGGCGGTCGCCGACGACCTTCAGCTCACCGACCAGGGCATGGACTCGATCCGGCTGATGACGCTGGTGGAGCGCTGGCGCGCCGACGGCGCCGACATCGACCTCGTCGACCTGGCCGAACGCCCAACGATCGCCCAGTGGCTCGCACTCCTCACCCCCTGAGACCCCCGCCGCTCCGAAGAATCACGACCGGCACCCGTCGCGCGCCATAGCCGAGCGCCATAGCCGAGCTGTCCGGCGGCCAGCGACCTCAAGCACGCCTGCCGCTACGCGACCCACCTGATGGCCATGCGCGGCGGTGCGATCGTCGCGCAGGGCCCGCCCGCCGACATCGTCACGCCGCCGCTGATCGAGAAGGTGTTCGGCCTCCCCAGCGAGGTCATCCCCGACCCGGTCACCGGCACCCCGATGGTCGTCCCGCTCTCCCGCGGGCACGCCGCCCGCGTCCCCTGCGTCAGTGGCCGGTGAGGTGGTGGCGGAGGAAGGCGGCCGTGGTGTCGAGGACCCATGGATCCTGGAACCGGACGTCCTCGTGCCCCGCGCCGCCGAGGACGAGCAGCCGCGACTCGCGTCCGGCGGCGACCAGGGCCTGGTGCATGCGCTGGCTCTGGTCCAGCGCGATCTGCTGGTCGCGGTCGCCGTGGACGATCAGCGTCGGCGGCGCCCGGTCGAGGCGCTGGTACAGCGGGCTGGCGGCGCGGGCCAGGTTCGGGTCGAGCGCCTTGGCGGTGGTCCGCAGGTAGCGGGCGTCGGGCGGGTCCGGCAGCAGCTCGCGCTCGAGCTCGGTGCGCGCCAGGCGGGCCACCAGGTCGGTGGGCCCGAAGTAGTCGACGACGACGTCGATACGGTCGTCGGGCGAGCCGCCGCGCGGGTCGAGCGCCGCCATCAGCGACAGGTGCCCGCCGGCGGACGCCCCCCAGGCGCCGACCCTCGCGGTCGCCAGCCCGTGCCCGCTGCCATGGGCGCGCAGCCAGCGCGCGGCGGAGCGGACGTCGTCGATGGAGGTGGGGAAGGCCCCGGCCTCGCCGAGCCGGTAGTCGATGCTCGCGATCGCCACGCCGCGCTGGGCGAGCCCCGCCGCGAACGGCGCGGCGCCGCTGGAACGGTCGCCGAACAGCCACGCTCCACCGTGCACCCACAGCGAGACCGGGTGCGGTCCCGGCGTCTCGGGCAGGTACAGGTCGAGCCGCAGGGGCTCGCCACCGGCCCTGCAGTACTCGATGTCCGGGACCGTGCGCCGGTGGGGAGAGGTCATCATGGTCGTAATGATAACGATTGCCATTGTCCGGGCCACCCGGTCCGGCCGGGGAATCGGATCTCTGACATGGGCGGGGGAGTTTTCCGTCCGGCGCGGGGTCGACAAGCGCGCGCACGGCCTTCACATTGATCATGAGCGAAATGTGAGGAGTGTTCCATGGATTCCCCTGTGACCCGTCGATCCGCGCTCGTCCTGACCGGCGCGGCCGCCGCCGGGACGGTGGCCGCCGGCCGCCCGCCGTCGGGATCGTCATCGCGCGGCCACGCCGACCTGGTGCTGCACTCGGGCGTCGTGTGGACGGGTGACGGCACCGCCCAGGCCGTGGCCGTGAAGGGGACGCGGATCGTGGCCGTCGGCTCCGACCGGCACGTCCTCGCGTCCGCCGGGGACCGCACGCGCCGCGTCGATCTGCGGGGCGCGTTCGTCGGGCCCGGATTCCGCGACCAGCACACGCACCTCCTCCAGGTCGCGCAGGGCGGCGCGGCGCCCGAGGCGTACCGGCCGGTGTGGACCCCGTACGACGAGGACGCGGCGTTCGAGGCGCGCAGGCGCACCGGGCAGCGGCACGTGGACATCCACGCGCGCGGCGAAACGCCCGTCGACCAGGGCGCCCACAGCCCGGTGACCGAGAAGCTGAAGAACGACCTGCTGGTCATGCAGGAGGAGGTCGCCAAGCAGGGCATCAGCACCGTCGTCGAGGCGGGCCTGCGCGATCTCGGTGTCCTGGACGCGCTCTTCCAGCTCGCCGACGAGGGCAGGCTGAAGGTGCGCTTCCTCGTGCGGGTCGCGTGGGGCGTCATGGAGGAGGCGGCCCGGATGGGCCTGCGGACCGGCTCGGGCAACGAGTGGGTGAAGGTGCTCGGCGTGAAGCTGTACTCGGACGGCTGGCTCGGCCCCCGGACGTCCGCGCTGCGCCGCCCGTACAGCGACGACCCGTACGGCTTCCCGCCCCGGGGGATCCTGTTCCTCGCCCAGGAACGCGCCGACCGCGACGTCGCCCGCGCCCGCGAGCTGGGTTTCAACATCACCACCCACGCCATCGGCGACCGCGGCCTGAAGGTGACGTTGAACGCCTACGAGCGCAACGGCGTCTCGCCGCGGGACCGCTGGGCGGTCGAGCACGTCCAGGTCGCCGAGGACGACCTGCTCGAACGGATGATCAGGCGCGGGGTGATCGCGAGCATCCAGCTGAGCTTCGCCACGACCGACCAGCGGTTCGCCGAGAACGCCCTCGGCCGGCACCGCCTCCGGTACGCCTACCGCTGGCGGGACATGCTGCGGGCGAGGGTGCCGATGGTCGGCGGCAGCGACTTCTCCATCGAGACGCTCGACCCGCTGTGGGGCCTGCAACGCGTCGTGACCCGCACCGAGTTCGACGGCACACCGCCCGGCGGCTGGCTGCCCGACCAGCGGCTCGACGTCCCCACGGCGCTGCGCCTGGTCACCTCGCGGGCCGCGTTCGCCTCGTTCGAGGAGCGCAGCCGCGGCACGGTGAAGACCGGCAACTTCGCCGACCTCGTCGTCATCAAGGAGAACCCGCTGACGATGGACCCGGCGCGGCTGGCGTCCGCGACCCGCCTGATGACCATCACCAACGGCAAGATCACGTCCGAGGCCCCGGTGAGCTACCCGCCCACGGCGTGACGCCGCCTCAGGACGCCGCCCCGACGTCGTCGCGGAGTTCGGGGAGGTCGCGGAGCTGGCGGCGGGAGGTGATGCCGAGCTTGCGGAAGATGTTGCGGAGATGCGCGTCGATCGTGCGGGGGCTGAGGAACAGGCGGGCCGCGACGTCCTTGGTGGTCGCGCCGGTGGCGACGAGCCGGGCGATGTGCACCTCCTGCATGGTCAGCCGCTCGTAGCTGGACGGCGCGCGGCTCCGGGCGCGTTCCCCGGTCCCCTGGAGTTCGGCGGCGGCGCGGGCCGCGAACGCCTCGGCGCCGATGCCGGACAGCAGCTCGTGCGCGGTCCGCAGCCGCTCGCGGGCGTCGCGGCGCCGTCCCTGCCGGCGCAGCCACTCGCCGTACAGCAGGTG
>JBOHBY010000660.1:0-12155 GCA_050698635.1 Spirillospora sp. | reverse complement strand
GAAGTAGACGGCGGACTTGCCCCAGCCGGTGCGCTGGACGACCAGGGCCCGGCGCCGTTCGACGACGAGGGCGCTGATCGCCGTCCACTGGTCGTCGCGGAGCCGCGCGTGGTCGCCCGCGAGTGCGCGCAGGCAGCGCTCGGCCTCGTCCCGGAGCTGGTCGGATTCGCTCATGCGTCCTTGGTACCAGCGGTGCGGAAGCCCCCGCACCAGAATCGCGTTCTGTGGATAAGCGGGCCGCTGATTTTGGACAGGGGCGCCGCGGGTAACCTGCCAGTCAAGATCGGTTTCGGGGTGGAAGGAACGCGGGCGGGGAATGGGCGCGGCGGAACGCTTGCGGCGGACGTGGCAGGTCCTGATGGACCACACACCCCCCGAACCGCCCGAAGAGGAGCCCGGCGAGGTCGTTGACCCACGGGCGGTCGACCTGGTCTTGCGCGTGGGTGAACTCCTTCTGGCCAGTGGTGAGACGACCGAACGGGTGAACGAGGCCATGCTCGGCCTGGCGGTCGCCTACGAGCTTCCGCGCTGCGAGGTCCAGGTCACGCTGACGAGTCTGCTGGTGTCGGCCCATCCCGGAAAGGGCGAACCACCGGTGACGGGGACGCGGGCCATCCGGCGCCGTACACCGGCCTTCTGGCGGCTTACCGCCTTGCATCAGTTGGTGCAGGACGCGTCCATCGGAATGCTGGAGCTTGAGGAGGCTCACACAAGGCTCGCGGAGATAAAAAGGGGCCGTCCTCCGTACCCGGCCTGGCTCATGGTCGTGTCGCTGGGTCTCATCTCCGCCTCGGGCAGTGTGCTGACCGGTGGTGGACCGCTCGTGGCGACCACGGCGTTCATCGCCACGCTGCTCGGCGACCGCGCCGCATCCGCCCTGGCGCGCCGGGGCATCGCGGAGTTCTTCCAGCTGACGGTGGCCGCCGCGATCGGTGCCGGCGCGGCGGCGATCGTGGTGGCGATGGGCAACCCGGGCCAGGCCGCGACGGTCGTCACCGGCGCGATCCTGGCGCTGCTGCCGGGACGCCCGCTGGTCGCCAGCATCCAGGACGGCATCACCGGTGACCTGGTCAGCGCCGGAGCACGGGTGCTCGAGGTCTTCTTCATGATCGCGGCGATCGTGTCGGGGCTGGGCGCGGTGGTCTACATCGCGGTCAAAATGGGCGTGTCGATCGACGTCCGGCACCTGCCCTCACCGGCGGCGGAGCTCGAACCGGTCGCGATCCTGGCGGCGGCCGCCATCTCCCTGACGTTCGCGGTGTCGCTGGCCGTGCCGCGCAACGTGCTGATCGCTGCGGCAGTGGGCGGTGGGCTCATGTGGGTGCTTTACGTCCTCGCACGTGGATGGGACGCTCCTCCCGTACTGGCGGCGGCCCTGGCGGCCACCGTCGTCGGTGTCCTGGCGAACTGGCTGGCGCGCAGGCACGGGCAGCCTGTGATGCCGTACGTCGTCCCGGCCATCGGACCACTCCTGCCTGGGACCGCGCTCTACCGGGGAATGGTCGAGCTCAATACCGGTTCTCCTGAGTCGGGTGTGCTGAGCCTCATCGGTGCCGTGTCGGTGGCCCTCGCGCTGGGCGCCGGCGTCAACCTCGGTGGGGAGTTCGTACGCGCGTTCCAGCACGTGGGGTTGAGCGCGTCTGGACGCTGGGCGCGTCCGGCGGCGCGTCGTACCCGCGGCTTCTAGCGCGGCCGTCGCGGCGCCTCTGCGGGGCGGTCGTTTTGTCGGTGGCGGACGTTACGTTCGTCGCATGTACCGACAGGGAGACATCCTGATCCTGCCCGTGCCCGAGGAGGCGGTTCCGCAGGCCGTCCGTGAGATGCGGCCGGCACCGCGGGACGGACGGGGACGCATGGTCCTGGCGCTGGGAGAGGCCACCGGGCACGCCCACGCGCTGTCCGCGCCAGGGTCGTTGCTGCGCGCCCCCGACCCGCTCGCCCCGGACCATCTGCATCTGCCTTCGGGCGGACGGCTGGTCCACGAGGAGCACGCGGCGATCACCCTCCCGAAGGGCTGGTACCGCGTGATCCGCCAGCGCGAGTACGTGCCAGGCACCGTCCGCGTCGTGGCCGACTGAGAGGGGCTGGGATGCTCACCGCGACAGCACGCGAACCCCACTACGTGGTCGGCGACTGGCAGTCGGCGGCCTTCGGCACGGGCCCCGCCGAGCGTGACCGGGCGGAGGCGGGCGTCGCGGCGTCGTACGCGGCCGCCGGGCTGGACGCTCCCGAACGGTACATCTGGGTGCCCTCCCCCGCGCGCGGCGCCGTGGCGGCGGCCGTCCTGGCGGGGCACGGCGACGCTCTGGCGGCGGCCGGGCTGGGCGAGCTGGTCGATCAGGCCAGGGCCGACCTCGCAGACGCCGCCGCGGGGACGAGCGTCCTCGCCGAGGTGAGGACGCGCCCGTGGGAGGCCGAACGCACCGCGGCCTGCTCCGAACAGGGGCCGGAGCAGTGGCCGCGTGTGTGGGCCGAGACGGGGGGCCTGCTCTGGAACCAGGTACAGGCCCTGATCACGCGGGTGCGCGGCGCCATCGGCGACCTCGCGGCCGGTGACGCGACCGACGTCGAAGCGGAGGCGACCGCGTCCCTCCTGCGCGGCGCCACGCTCGACGCCGTCCTCGGCCAGCACGACGCGCCGTGGCTGGCGCTGTTCGAGACGCTCGGACGCCTCGACGGCCCGCTGGCCGGTCTCGCCGAGGCCGCGCGCTCCGCCGGCTGGTGGTGGCCCTACGAGCGGCTGGTGATCCTGTCGGAGCGGCCCAGCGAGCTGCACAGGGACGAGCCCGGACGGCTGCACCGCGGCGACGGACCCGCCCTCGCCTACCCGGACGGTTTCGCCCTGTACGCCTGGCGCGGAATGCCGATCCCGCCCGATTTCGTCGACTCGCTGACCGATCTCACCGCCGCCCGCATCTCGGCCGAGGAGAACGCCGAGTTGCGCCGGGTGATGCTGGAGATCTTCGGCTACGACCGCTATCTGGCCGAGACGGGCGCGCGTCCCCTGCACCGGGACGAGACGGGCGTCCTGTGGTCGATCGACCTGCCCGGCGACGAACCCGTCGTGATGGTGGAGGTGGTCAATTCGACACCGGAACCGGACGGAACCCACCGCACCTACTACCTGCGCGTCCCGCCCGGCACCCGCACAGCGCGCGCGGGCGTCGCCTGGACGTTCGGCGTGGACGAGGCCGACTACCACCCCGACAAACAGACCTGAGCCTACGGACGGCCGGACGTTCCCGGCCCCCGGCGGGTGTCCGTTGGTCGCACTTCCCTAGTCACCAACGGACGCCCGCCCCGCTCCCCCACCGCCGCCTAAGGCGAGACGGTCCGCGCCCAGGTGACGGCCCGTGAATGTGGCAGCGCGCCGACGAGCGTGAGGCTGCGGCTGTCTTCGGTCTGGCGGTCGGCCATTGACGTCTCTGGGTTTGCAGGTTGTCGTCTTGGCCGTCCGTGGCGATGCGCGTCGCTTTATGTGCTCGTTGAGGATCGCGGTGCCGCAGTGTGCGGGGCCTATGCGAGGAGGGTTGGGATGCGTTCTAGGACGCCGCCGGCGAAGGTGTCGTAGAGGTTGAGTGGTTCGAGGTGGACGTAGCCGATGTGGCAGTCGCATGTGTCCAGGGGGCAGGCGCGTGGGGCTAGGGCGTTTTTGAAGGAGCCGTCGTAGAGGTTGCCCAGGATGGCTGGGACGAAATGGCAGCGGCGGACGATGCCGTCGCCGTCCACGGAGACGACGGTGTGGCCCGTCCGGCAGGCGAGGCCGCGGCTTGGGTGCGGGTGGCGGCTCACCGGGAACAGGGGGTCGATCTCGGTCCAGGAATCGGCTTCGGCGTCGGTGTAGGTGCGCCCTTCCGCGGCGTTGACCCACAGGTAGGTCCCGGGGGGCAGGTCGGCGCGGAGGCGGCGGGCGGCGTCGAGGTGGTCCGGGAGGCCGACGATGCCGACGCTGAACCGCACGCCCCGTGCCGCCAGGTCGCGGCATTTGCCGAGGAAACGATCGTACGGCACCTGGCCAGGGTGGTAGGTGGCCCACAGCGCCAGGCGGGTGGGGTCGGCGTCGGACGTCCACGAGACGCGGTGGCTCAGGTTCGTCTGGATCGCCACCCGTTCGATGTGCGGCAGATGGCTCAGCTCGACCAGGGCACGCCGGTACCAGGATCGGACGAGGCCCTCGCCCCAGGGGGTGAACAGGACGGAGACGCGGTGGTCCTGCGCGGCGACCCAGGCGGTGAAGCGTTCGAGTGCGGCGCGGTCGGCGCGGAGCTGCTCCGGTGGGTCGCGGCGCTTGGCGAAGGGGCAGTACGGGCAGTCGTAGTCGCAGCTGGCGAGCGGCCCACGGTAGAGGATGGTCAGGTGCTCCATCAGCGTGCCTCGTAGGAGGCCATCAACGTTTGAACGTGCGGTGAGAAAAGGGCCGGGCCGATGGCGTCGGAGTAGGCGAGGCCTTCTGGGGTCAGCCGGATGGTGTGGTCGGACGTTTCCAGCCATCCACGGTCGTGGAACGACTTGAGGTCGGCGGGGAAGTCGTCCAGTGGGTCTGTGCCGAATCGTGAATCGTAGTGGCTTCGGTCTAGGCCGGTCGCTTGTAGGAGTGACTGGACGAGGTGTCGCCGGCGGCGTTCGTCGTTGGTTAGCTCGAAGCCGACGCGCGCGGTGGTGAAGTCGTCCTCGCGTATGTAGTCGGTGATGATTGAGCGCACGGCGCTTGTCTCTACGGCGTATTCGAATGAGTAGTGGAGGTGGGACGTGTACGAACGGGCGCCGCAGCCTAGGCCAACCATGCCGTCAGATTGGCAGCAGTATTCGGTGCCGTTGGCGGTCGCTGACGGTAGGCGGAACATCCGCATCGACACCTGCTCGTAGCCTTCGGACAGAAGGTGGTCTCGGCCGATTCGGTAGAGGGTTGCGCGGTGGTCGTCCCAGTCTTGCGCGCGGTGTTCGAGGCCGGTCTTCGGACGGACGTAGAGCGGATAGAGGTAGATCTCCTCCGGGTGCCAGGCAAGGGCAGCGTTCAGGGAGTGCATCCAGGTCGTGGGCGTCTGGCCGTCGATGCCGTAGATGAGGTCGATGTTCAGGGTCGGGAATCCCACCGCGCGGATACGGTCCAGCGCGGCCTCGACCTCGGCGCGCTTTTGGGGACGCACCGCCGCGCGGGCTTCTTCGTCGAGAAAGCTCTGGACGCCGATGGAAATCCGGGTCGTTCCTCTGTCGGCGAGTACTTGCAGGCGGTCGGTGGTCGCGGTGGCCGGTGATGTTTCCACGCCCAGGGGAATCGTGCCGAATCCTGGGAAACGTCCGGCGATGTCACAGAGCCGTTCCAGTTCGGGTGGGGTGAAGTAAGTCGGTGTACCGCCGCCGAAGGCGGCGGTGGCGAACGAGGCTTCGTCGCCTAGGGCGTCCAAGACTGAGGTGGCCTGGCGGTCGAGCGCGTCCAGGTAGGCGTTGGTCAGCTCTTCGGGTGCGCCAGTGCGGGTGAACAGATTGCAGAAGCCACATCGCATTTCGCAGAAGGGCACGTGCAGGTAGAGGAAGAGCGTGTCCAAAGGCTCGTTGGCCCATACGTTGCGTAGGGGAGGTTGTGGGCTCAGTGGACGGTAAGCGGTCTTGTGGGGGTATGCGTATACGTACGCCTGGTACTGGTTCACGATAGAAGGAACTCTCCGTATGGCACGGTCCAGACGACCTCGTGGCCGATCCGGTGCCCGGTGTGGCCGTCCTCGCCGTACGCCGTCCCATGGTCCGAGCAGACGATGACGAAGCAGGGGCGGCGCATCAGGGAGAAGAGGCGGCCGATGTGGGTGTCGACCTGCCGGAGCGCGGCCGCGTGGCTGGCGCGCGTGTCCCCGCGGGAAGATGTGGCGTCGTCCAGGTAGAACCAGTTGGGCTGGTGCAGGGACGCGACGTTCAGCAGCAGGAACAGGCGGCGTTCGGCAGGCAGGCGCGTCATGATTTCGGCGACGCGGTCGATCTGGTTGGGCAGCGATTCTGGGTCGGTCACTCCGAACCCGCGTTCCCAGTGGCTCTCAGCGAACAGCGACGGAAGCGCGGATCCGAGTGGTGTCTGCTTGTTGAAGAACCCGACACCGCCCACGCAGACCGTGTGGTACCCGGCCGCTGCTAGCCCGGACGGCAGGTCTACGGCGTCGAACGTCCAGGTTCCGTCGGTGGTGGTCTCGCTGCCGGGGAACGTCCCGGCGAAGAGGCGAGGGTGCGGTCCGGGGGAAGCGGGCGTCGGCAGGAATCCGGCGAGCATCGCGGTGTGTGCGGCGTAGGTGAAGCTGCCCGGCGTGTGGCGGCGCTCCCAACGGCCTTCTGGGAGGAGCCCGGTCAGCGTGGGCGTCTCACCGGCCGCGGCCAGTTCGGCGGCCACGTCGTAGCGCAGCGTGTCCAGGGTCACCAGCAGCAGATCGTGGCTGCCGATGACCTGGTTCATGTCGTACATGGCGACAGCGACAACGCGGCTCGGATCTGGGCGGCGTAGGTGTCCAGGCCCTCGGCGGAGCCCCCGGCCAGGCCGGTCAGGCCGGGGAGCAGGTCGCCGAACGCGTTGACTTCGCAGACGGCCAAGCGCCGCATCCCCTGGCCGACGAGCAGGTCGACGCCGACCATGAGACTGCCTGGAAAGCAGGCGGCGGCCCGCGCGCATACGTCCAGGGCCCGTTGCCAGCCCGTCTCTCCAAGCGCGCGTTGCACAGCCGCCAGGTCACCTCTTGCACCGCCCAGATGAAGGTTGGTCATCGGGTGGCGGCTCGTCCGGACGACAGCGTGCGTGGGTTCACCGCCTATGACGACGACACGCAGATCGAACACGCGACCGCCGACCGTGCCCTTCGGTAGCCAGCGCTCTACATGGAGGCCGTCCGGTGCGAGCGCGTCTATGAGGGCGGCCACTTCGCTCTCGGTTTTGTAGGAGCGGACGCGCAGCGAGTTGAACAAACCCTCCCCTGTCATGAACGCCGACGTGACCGCCCGCACCCGGCCAGGCCCAGCGCCGCCAGGCGCGGTCTGCAACGCGACCACGCCGGACGCCGACGAGCCGTGCGCCGGCTTGACGAACACCCGCCGCTCCCCCGCCTCGTCCATCCGGGAACGGAGCGTCGCATAACCGTCGACCTGCGGCAGGGCGGGTGGCACGGGCACCCCGGCGGAAAGGAGACGGGCATGCGCGCGCCGTTTGTCGAACATGACGCCGATCTCGTCGATGTCGCCGAGGAGTCGCGCCCCGGCCACCGAAGCCGCCGCCGACAGCCGATCCAGTGCCGTTGTGAACGTCCGGTGCCAGCGCGCCCCGCCGCCCACCCGGGCCGGTTCGCCGGGGCCACGCAGTAGCGCGTCGGCCGCCCGGTCCTCGCCCGGAGAGTCGATGCGTAGCAAGTCGCCCGGCCGCAGGTCGATTTCCTTGCCGCGCAGTACGTCCGTCCATGGGACGAGCCTGGGTTCGGGTAGCCCGGACGAGCGGCACGCCGCGGCGAACAGCGCGGGACGCCGGTCGCCTGGCGTGCCGACGACGACGAACGTCATCCCGCCACCGCGACACGGCGTCCCGCCACCGCGACACGGCGGACGGCGCCGACGCGGGTCATTCGGACACCGCGATGTAGCGCCAGTCGTCGGTCGGCTTCTCCTGCTCCTCCAGGTCGACCTCGACGCCGGGCAGCGCCGCCTCCACCCGCTCCACCATGGCGTCCGACAGGAAATGGTGGTGCAGGTCGAGCTTGCGCAGGTGCGTGAGCGGCTGGCCGGACAGGAGCGCCTCGGCGCCCTGGTCGGTGAGGATGCCCATCGCGAGGCTGAGCGACTCCAGGCGCGCCACGACGGGCGCGCCCGCGACGGCCGCCGCGATCTCGTCCTGGAGTTCGCTGTCCTCCAGGCCGAGGTGGCGCAACGCCGGGAAACGTTCGCCGCCGAGGAACGGCGCCAGGTCGGCGACGGTCGCGTCGCCGCCGTAGTTGTCCTCGCCGAGCCACAGGTCGAGGTGCTCCAGGTTCGGCAGCTCGCTCGCCCCGACGGCCTGGACGACGTGCGCCGGCAGCCCCCCGGACTCGAACCGCAGCACCTTCAGCCGCTCGTTCTTGACCGGTTCGAGCCGCAGCCCCTGCGAGCCGCGGATCTCGAACCGTTCCAGGGCGGGGAACGCGGTGAACAGCGGCGAGATGTCGGAGAGCTCGATCCAGGAGATCTCCGACTCCTCGCCGGTGATGTCGCCGAGGAACAGCGCCTTCAGCTTCGGGAAGGACGCGGCGGCCCCGCACAGCAGGTCGACCGGGTCGGCGACGTCGTCGTCATAGGACGCGCCCCAGTAGCCGAGGATCAGCGCCGTGACCTCTGTGGTGTCGATCGTCCGGAGGAACCGCGCGAAGATGTCGGCGAACGGTTCCTCACTGAAGGACGTCCCGACGTACCAGGCGGCCTCGGCCGCGGGCGGAAACTCCGTGGCGGACGCGGAACCGCCGCCGTCCCCCTCCTTGGTCTCCTCGGTGTCGTCAGGCGCCGTCTCCTCGTTGAACGTGGCCACGGGAAGGCCGGCGTACTCCTCAAGATGCTGGTAAACCCCCACGGGTCCCCCTTCGCGAGCGAGATCGTCGGCCCTGTCCTATCAGGAGCGGAGGACAGTACGCCGCGATTTCCCGCGTTTCCCGCCGTTCTCCGCGTTCGCTCCGCGTTCCCGCCGTTCTCCCTGGTTAGGACGCGATGAGCACCGACCCCTTGAACTTGTCCTCGACGAACTTCTTGACCTCGGGGCCCTGGAGCAACTGGACAAGCTTCTTCACGCGCGGGTCGTCCTTGTTCTCCGGCAGGGTCACGACGCCGTTGGCGTACGGGTTGCCCTCGGGCTTCTCGGCGACGAGCGCGTCCCTGTTCGGCGCGAGGCCGGCCTCGATCGCGTAGTTGCCGTTGATCACGGACAGGTCGACGTCGTCCAGTGAGCGGGGCAGTTGCGCGGCCTTCAGCGGCTTGATCTTCAAGCCCTTCGGGTTGTCCGCTATATCGCGCTCCGTCGCGGTGGCGGGCGCGTCCGGCTTGAGGGTGAGCAGGCCGTTGCCCGCGAGGAGCTTCAGCGCGCGTCCCTGGTTGGCCGGGTCGTTCGGGACGGCGACGGTCGCGCCGCGCGGCACCGCCTGCAGGCTCTTCGCCTTCTTCGAGTACACGCCGAGCGGTTCGAGGTGGACGGGCGCGACGAACGACAGCGTCGTCCCGGACTCCTTCTCGAACTCCTTCATGAACGGCACATGCTGGAAGTAGTTGGCCGTGACCTGCTTCTCCTTCAGCGCCGTGTTCGGCTGCCGGTAGTCGCTGAACGTCACGACGTCGAGCTTCAGCCCGGCCTTGGACGCCAGATTGTCCTTGACGTACGTCAGGATGTCGCCGTGCGGGACCGGGTTGACCGCGACCTTCAGCGGGGCGTCCGGATCGTCCGACGCGGCCGACGAGCCGCAGGCGGTCAGTCCCGCGAGCAGACCGATGGAGGCCAGCGCGACAGTGATCTTGCGTAGCACGACAGATACCTTTCTCTGCGTTGTTCGTGGGTCGGGCGTCACCTGTGGGTCAGGCGTCACTTGTGGGTCAGGCGGCGGGCGACGAGGTCCCCCGCGGCCTGGATGAGCAGGACCAGGACGATCAGCAGCGCGACGGTGGCGACCATGACCTTGGTCTCGAAGCGCTCGTAGCCGTAGACGACGGCGAGGTTGCCGAGGCCGCCGCCGCCGACCGTCCCGGCCATGGCCGTGTAGCCGATCAGCGCGATCACGGTGACGGTCAGCCCGGACACCAGCCCGGGGCGCGCCTCGCGCAGCATGACCTTGCCGACGATCTCCCGGCGGGTGGCGCCCATCGCGTCCGCCGCTGCGATCACGCCCGGGTCCACCTCGCGCAGCGCGATCTCGACGAGCCGCGCGTAGAACGGGATGGCGCCGACGGTCAGCGGGACGATCGCGGCCGCGTTCCCGATGCTGGTGCCGACGACCAGCCGGGTGAACGGGATGATCGCCACCATCAGGATCAGGAACGGCAGCGAACGCCCGATGTTGACGATCACGCCGAGCACCCTGTTGACCGGCGGCGCGGGCAGCGGCCCGTCCCGCTCGGTGACCACCAGCAGCACCCCGATCGCCAGCCCGAGGGCGGCGGTGAACAGCGTCGCCACACCGGTCATGTAGAGGGTGTCGACCGTGGCGGGCCACAACAGCGGCGTGACCTCGTCCCAGCTCATCGGGGGTCCTCCTCGGCATCGTGAGCAGCGCGGGTCGTGTCGTGAGCAGCGCGGGTCGTGTCGTGGGCGGTGAGGGGCGCGTCGTCGGCGGCTGGGGTTCTGACGGTTACGGCGAGGCCGGATTCGCGGAGGAAGGCGAGTTGGGCGGCGTTCACGGACGGGTCGCCGGGGAGTTCGAGCCGGAGGCGTCCGACGCGCTCGCCGCCGATCGTCTCGACGGCGCCGCCGAGGATGTTGACGTCCACGGAGTACTTGCGGGCCAGCGCCGACACGAACGGCTCGTCGGTGGCGTCGCCGGTGAACGTGACCTCGACGAGGGTGTGGCCCTCGCGCGGTTCGGCGGGCGGCAGCGGGAACAGGCCGCGTGCCAGCTCGGAGCCCGGCCGGGCGAGCAGCCCGGTCACCGGGCCCTGTTCGGTGAGGCGGCCGTCGCGCATGACGGCGGCCGAGTCGCAGATGCTCTTGACCACGTCCATCTCGTGGGTGATCAACAGGATCGTGAGGCCGAGCCGCCGGTTGAGGTCGCGCAGCAGGTCCAGGATCGACGCGGTCGTCTCCGGGTCCAGGGCGGAGGTGGCCTCGTCCGAGAGCAGCACCTTCGGGCGTCCAGCGAGGGCGCGGGCGATGCCGACGCGCTGCTTCTGCCCTCCGGAGATCCGCGCCGGGTAGGCCTTCGCGTGCTCGGTGAGCCCGACGAGGTCCAGCAGTTCGCCGACGCGGCGGGCCCGCTCGGCGCGCGGGACGCCCATGACCTCCAGCGGGAACGCGACGTTGCCCGCGACGGTGCGGCTGCCGAGCAGGCCGAAGTGCTGGTGGATCATGCCGATGCCCTGCCGCGCCCGGCGCAGCTCGCCGCCGCGCAGGGCTAGCAGGTCCCGGCCGTCGACCACGACGCGGCCAGCGTCCGGACGTTCCAGCAGGTTGACGCAGCGCAGCAGCGTGCTCTTGCCGGCGCCGCTGCGTCCGAGCACGCCGAACACCTCGCCCTCGGCGACGGTCAGGTCGACGCCGTCGACGGCGGTCACCTCGCGGTCACGGCCGCGGTAGACCTTTCGGAGATTTTCGATCTGAATCACAGGGAATCAGTCCATGCGGACGGAAGGCCGCCTGGCAGGCGGCGGCGAACGGATCAGGGCAGGCAGATCAGGTCAGAACAGATCAGGTCGGAGCAGAGCGGGTCGGAGCAGAGCGGGTCGCGGTGGAACTCGTCCGGCGGCGGACGAACGCGATCGGACGCCACCGATCGGATGCCGCCGATCGCACGCTCAGAGCGTCCGGGCCCAGGAGGGCAGGGGTGCTCAGGACAGGCCAGGCGGGTACGGAGTGTGGCTCAGCAGATGGCGTTCGAGATACATGCGCGTCTCGCGTGTCGGGGTTGTCGCTCGCTTCGGGGCGCGAGGCTCAGGCGGGGGCCCTCAGCGGTCACACATTCGACGGCCGCGCATACGCCGAAGGGCCCGCGAGGTCAGCGGGCGGTGCTCAAGGCACAGGCGTACGGAGGTCATGTAAGCAGTTAACCCCGTCCACACAAATGACGCAAATCCGAGCGGTGTGGTGACCGTCACCCATCGTCGCGGTAGTCGAGGTAGGTGGCGCCCGAGCCGCTGCGGACGGAGATCCGGCGCGGCGAGGCGTCGTCCACGAGGGCCTTGTTGAGGTGGGCGGAGCCCGAGCCCGTCCAGCCGACGACCTGGTACGCCGAGCCGGGCGGGACGATCATCTTGAGCGTGCCGGAGCTCGCCGTGGCCTCCAGGGCGTCCGGCGGCTCGGCGAAGCGCAGGTCGAGCAGGCCGGAGGACACCTCGGCCCGGACCCGCCGCGACGCCAGCCCGGTCCCGACGACCTTGCCCGACCTGGCCCGGAGCCGGAGCGGTCCGCGCACGTCGGCGACCCTGATCTCGCCCGAGCCCGTCCGCAGGTCGAGGTCGCCGCTCAGCTCCCG
>JBOHBY010000659.1:0-5198 GCA_050698635.1 Spirillospora sp. | reverse complement strand
ACGCCCGACAACCCCAACCCGCGCCCGGTCAGCCGACTGATCGCGGAGTTCGACGCGCAGGTGCTCGCGCCGCTGCGGGACGACCTCGGCGAGCTGACCAGCCCGGAGGCGTTCGCGGCCAAGCTGGCCGAGCCGCTGGGCCGGATGCGCGAGGCGCAGGCGCTCGCAGCGACCGCGTCCGCGGCGGTCGCCGCATGGTTCGAGCAGCTCACCGCCGTCGTGGCCGAGCTGCGCGAACTCGCCGAGGAGCTCGCAGGGAAGCCCGCCGAGCCACGCGCGACGCTCCGCTCACGCCGATCGAAGGCGCCCCGCGACGCGCTGACGGAACTGCTGGCGATGCGGCTGACCGCCGCGCCGTTCGGGTCGACGGCGCCGCTGCAACCCGTCCAGGACGAGCAGGGGCGGGTGGTCCGGCTGTCCGACTGGCCGCTGCCGGGCGCCACGCTGACCAGCACCCGTGTCGTGCTCGACCCGGCGGGACGTACCCCCGTCCGCGCGGAGTTCGTCCACGCGGAGCCGGAGCGGACGGTGCAGCGCCGCGTGGAGCCGCTCGCCGACACCGCGTTCGACCTGGGTCCCGGCCGGATCGAGGTGAGCAGGCAGGGCGAGGGCGAGCGGCGCGGCGTCACCGTGCGGCTGCATCCCGGCCTGCCCGCTCTCACGATCTTCGTGGGGGATCCGGACGGCGAGCGCCGGGTACGGGTCACGGTCGACAACGAGGGTCCCGCCGAGTGGGTGCTCTCCCCCGGCGACCCGGCGATCCAGGAGCGGCACGGGGACTTCGTCGTGACCGTCCGGTACGCGTCCCGCACCGAGGCCGCCGCCGTGGAGGTCGGCGTGCTCACCGTCCCGGATCCCGCGTACCGCAAGGTGCTGCCGCTGGACGGGGTGCACGGCGCCATCACCGTCGGGAGCCGGGTCGGGATCGAGCGGCCGCGCAAAGGGTCGGGCGCTCCCGACGGGGTTCCCGGCGCCAAGGCCTACGCGCTCGTCGTCACCCGCGTCACCGCCGCCCGCACCGTCGCCTACACCCGGTACGGGATCACCGGACGGGGAACGGAGCTGACCCTCGAAGACCCGTGGCTCGACGAGCACGACGTCCTGCTCTCCCACATCCGTGACACCACCGTGCACGCGGCGGGTGAGGCGCTGCGCCCGGCCGGTGAGCCGCTGGGCGAGGACGTGCACGGCAACGAGATCGAGCTGGCCGACGACCACCGCGCCCTCCGCCCGGGACGCACGCTCGTGGTCACGGGCGAACGCACCGACCTGCCGGGCGTCGCCGGCCTGCCGGGGACCGAACTCGCGGTCATCGCCGCCGTCCGCACCGGGGCCGACCCCGACCTGCCGGGCGACCACGTGCACACCACGCTCACCCTCGCCGAGGACCTTGAGCACCGTTACCGGCGCGACACGGTGCGCGTCCTCGGCAACGTGGTGGCCGCCTCGCAGGGTGAGAGCCGCGACGACGCGATCGGAAGCGGCGACGCCACCCAGGCGCACCAGGCGTTCGCGCTGTGGCAGACCCCGCTGACCTGGCTGCCCGACGACGGCCCGCTCGGCGCGAGCCCGGTCCTGGAGATCCTGGTCGACGGGTTGCCCTGGCGGCGGGTGGACGGCTTTCACGGGCGTGGCCCGGCCGACCGGGTCTACGTGCTGCGGACCGGCGCCGACGGGCGTCCCACGGTGCACTTCGGCGACGGGGTCCACGGTGCGCGGCTGCCGACCGGGCAGGAGAACGTCCGCGCCCGGTACCGGTTCGGCGCGGGCGCGGCCGGGAACGTCCGGGCGGGCCAGGTCACGCAGGCGGTCACCCGTCCCCTGGGTGTGACCGGTGTCGTGAACCCGATCCCGGCGACCGGCGGCGCCGACCCGGACGGTCCCGGCCCGGCCGGAGCGGAGGCGCCCGGTGAACTGCCAGCCGCGCGACGCCGCGTCCCGCTGTCGGTGTCCGCGCTGGACCGGCTGGTGTCGGTCCAGGACTACGCCGACTTCGCCCGAAGCCGGGTGGGGATCGGCCGTGCGGCGGCGGCGCGGCTCCACGACGGACGGCGCCAGGTCGTCCACGTCACCGTCGCAGGAATGGACGACGCTCCGATCGACGAGCACTCCGACCTGCTGCCCGCGTTGCGCGACGCGCTCGCCCGGCACGGCGACGAGCGGCTGCCGATCCGGGTGGACGTCCGCGAACTGGTGCCGCTGGTGCTGGCGGCGAAGGTGAAGCCGAAGCCGGGGCATCCCTGGGATCTGGTGGAACGGCGGCTGCGGGCGGCGCTGTTGCGCAGGCTCGGCTTCCCCGGACGCGACCTCGCGGAACCCGCGTACCTCAGCGAGGTGCAAGCGGTCGCGCACACGGTGCCCGGAGTGGACTGGATCGACGTGGACGTCTTCACCGGCGTCACCGCCGGACGGGACGCCCCCGCCGGGCCGCGTTCCGTCGTCCCGTCCCGTCCCGCCCGGTACGACGAGGACGTTCACGTGGTCACCGCCACGACCGGCGAGACGCTGACCGAGATCGCCGGACGGTTCGGCGTCCCGCTGGCCGAGCTGCTGCGCCTCAACCCCGACATCACCGACACCGCGCGGCTGCGGCCGGGACGCGCGGTGTTCGTCTTCCGCGGCATCCGGCCCGCGCAGCTCACCCTGCTGTCCCCGGACGCGTTGCAGTTGACGGAGGTCAAGCGATGACAGAAGACGGTGCGTCGAGCGGAGCTCGTCCGTTGAATGGCGGTGGGTGGGGGCTGGAGGACGGTCCGGTCGCCGCCGAGCCGGAGAGACTGGCCGAACTGCTGCCGCGCTGGCACCTGCTGCGGGACGCCCGCCAAGGAGGACCGCTGCGGGCGCTGCTCGACGTGATCGGCGAACAGATCGGCCTGGTCCGCGGCGGCGTCGAGCAGCAGTACGACGACCTGTTCGTGGAGACGGCCGCCGAATGGGTGCTGCCCTACCTCGGCGACCTGGTCGGATACCGGCCGCCGCCCGGCGGCGGGACACCGCGCCGGGACGTGGCGGCCACCGTCGGCCACCGGCGGCGCAAGGGGACGCTCCCCCTGCTGGAGGAACTCGCCGAGTCGGTGGCGGGATGGCCGGCGAGGGCCGTGGAACTGTCGCGGCTCGTCGTCCACCAGCAGCCGGTCAGGGTGTACGGGTCGGGGACGGCGGCGGTGAACGCGCGGCGCGGGTCCCGCGGCAGGCTCGCCGACCTGCGCGACGGGTCGGCGCTCGACCTGGCGGGGACGCCGTTCGCGACCGTCCCGCGGACGGCCGACGTGCGCCGCGCCGGCTCGCGTCACCGGCAGGGCGGCTACACCCCGGCCGGGGTCGGGCTGTACGTCTGGCGGCTGCGGCCGTACTCGATCACCCGGGCGCCGGCGTACTGCATCGACAGCGCGCGCAACCGCTACACCTTCTCCGTCCTCGCCAACGACACACCGCTGGTGACCAGGCCGGAACCGGAACCGTCGGCGAGCCACATCGCGACGATCGACAACGTCCCGGCGTTTCTGCGCCGCCGTCAGGTCGCCGACCGTCTCGCCGACTACTACGGGCCGGGCAAGAGCTTCACGATCTATCGGGAGCAGGACGGCCACCCCGTGCCGCCGTCGGACATCGTGGTGGCCGACCTGACCGGATGGCGGTACTCCCCCGCCGAGGGGAAGGTGGCCGTCGACCCCGAGCTCGGCCGGATCGCGTTCGGCGTCCACTCCGCCCCCGAGGAAGGCGTGTGGGTCACCTACCACTACGCGTTCTCCGACGATCTCGGCGGCGGAGAATACCCACGCGATCTAGACAGGGGCCAGCGCGTCTACCGGGTCGGGCCGGACCGCCCGTACCAGCAGGTCATGGACGCCTACCAGGCCTGGCGCGCCGACCGGGAGGCGAACCGCGAAACGGGCGAGGACGGCCCGGACGGCATCATCGAGATCACGCACAGCGGCGTCTACCAGGAGCGCTTCGACTTCGACCTGGAACCCGGCGACCGGCTGGTGCTGCGCGGCGCGTACCGCACCCGGCCGACGCTCCGCCTCCTGGACTGGTCGAGCAACCGGCCGGACGCGCTCAACATCCGCGCGCGCGACGACTGTCCGTCCGGCGAGGAGCCGTGGATGGTGCTGGACGGCCTCCTCGTCACCGGACGCGGCGTGTACGTGACCGGGCCGGTCGGGTCGCTCGTGCTGCGGCACAGCACGCTCGTGCCCGGCTGGGAGCTGACGCCCCGCTGCGACCCGGACGCCCCGGACGAGCCGAGCCTGGTTCTCGGCGACACCACGGCCTGCGTGGAGGTCGACCGGTGCGTCCTCGGCACCATCGAGGTGATCGGTGACGAGGCGGGCACCGACCCCCTCCCCGTCCACATCCGCGACAGCGTTCTGGACGCGACCGGGCATCAGCTGCCCGCGCTGTCGGGGCCGGACTGCCGCATCGCGCACGCCGTGCTGCACGCCCACCGCGTCACGGTCTTCGGCGAGGTCCACACCCACGCGGTGCGGATCGCGGAGAACGCCATCTTCACCGGGAAGATGCGGGTGGCGCGCCGCCAGGTCGGATGCCTGCGGTACTCCTACGTCCCGCCGGGTTCGCGGACGCCGCGCCGCTACCGCTGCCAGCCCGACCTCGCGGGACCGTCCTCCAGCCCCTACCCACCGCCATTCAACGGACGGGCTCCGCTCGACGGCCCGGACGACGCCGTCCGCGTGCGCCCGCTGTTCACCAGCGAGCGGTACGGCACCCCCGCGTACGCACAACTGGACCTGGCCTGCGCCGAGGAGATCGTCCGCGGCGCGGAGGACGGCGCCGAGATGGGGGCCTTCCATGACCTGTACCAGCCGCAGCGCGCCGACGCCCTGCGCGCCCGGCTCGCCGAGTACACCCCGGCCGACACCGACACCGGCCTCATCTTCGTCACGTAATGACCCCGCGCCGATTCACACTGCCGATCCGCGATGAGGAGCCCCCTTCATGCACGCTGATATCTCCCGCGTCAGCTTCCGGCCGGAGCGTCACTACTCGACGGTGCTCGTCCAGCAGGGCCGGGTCCAGCTCGACGCCGACTTCAACGAACAGAGCGCGATCAACCTGCACCAGCTCCGTACGCTCGCCGCCGACCTGATCGGGCGGCACGGCGGGCCACGGGACGCTTTCGGGTTCGAGATCGCCCATGTGCGCGGCCGCGGCCGCCCGGACGATCTGACCATCGG
>JBOHBY010000658.1:0-4307 GCA_050698635.1 Spirillospora sp. | reverse complement strand
CAGGAGTACCGCGATCTGGTCGCGGCGATCACCGACCGGGACGCCGACCGCGCCGCCCAGTTGGCCCGGTTCCATGTGGAGGCCGCGAAGGAGGCGGCGCTGGCGGCCATCGCCAAGCTGGAAGAAGAACGAGCCTCGGGAGCATGACCGCGCCGGGCGGGCGCCGGTTCGCCGCGCGTCCCGCCCTGCCCAGCACACCCGCCTGACGGCGCGGCCGGCCTTCGTCGGCCGGCCTCGATCGCGCGGCGGCCGGCGTGCGGCGGCGTACCCGATGAGTCGTACCTGAGTAGTCGTACCTGAGTAGTCGTGCCCGGAGCGCACGGGCGAGCAGTGGCAACCGACCGGAGGGACGCATGCAGCACAAGCCGGCTGAGATCGCGATCGTGGGTGTGGGGCAGTCGGACTTCCGCGCGCTCTACGCCGCCACGGACCGGCCCCGGGACGCCTACGCCCTGGCGGCCGGCGCCCTCCGTGAGGCGATCGAGGACTGCGGGATCGACAAGGACGAGATCGACGGCCTGATCGGCTCCCGCGTGCAGTACGACCGGCTGGCCACCGTGACCGGCCTCAAGCACCCCCGCTTCGTCCACGACCTGGAGGGGACGGGCCGGATGAGCGGCGTCGCCCTCCAGGAGGCCGCCGCGCTGATCACGAGCGGTATGGCCGACGTCGTCGCGTGCGTCTACGGCAACAACGGGCGGTCGGGGCGGGTGCGGTACGGCGGCGAGGGCGGTGGCCCGACCGTCGCCTACGACGAGATGTACGGCATGACCTCGCCGGGCGCCTATGTAGGACTGATGTATCAGCGGTACCGGATGATGTACGGGGCGGGGGAGGACGCGCTGGCCCCGCTGGCGATCAACAACCGCCGGCATGCCGCGCTCAACCCGGTCGCCGTCTTCCAGGACCCGATCACCCGCGAGGACTACCTCGGGTCCCGGTTCATCGCCGAGCCGCTGCGGCTGCTCGACTACTGCCTCATCAACGACGGTGCCGTCGCCTTCATCGTCACCTCGATGGAGCGCGCCCGGTCGCTGCGCAAGACGCCGGTGCGCGTCGCCGCGACGGCGGGCATGGCGCACATCACCAACCACTACACGGCCGAAGATTTCTTCTACACCGCCTGCCAGGACGTGGCGAGCCGGCTCTACCAGCAGGCGGGCGTCGCGCCGGAGGAGGTCGACTGCTTGCAGATCTACGACAACTTCACGCCGACCATCCTGTTCACCCTGGAGGGCTTCAACCACGCGCCACGGGGCGAGGCGTGGCGGTGGGTGGAGGAGAAGAAGATCGGCTTTGACGGCCCACGTCCGCTCAACACGGCGGGCGGGCACACCAGCGAGAGCTACATGCAGGGATGGGCGCACCACGTCGAGTCGGTGCGCCAGCTGCGCGGCGAGGCGGGCGCCAGGCAGGTGCCCGGATGCAAGACGGTCCAGTACATGTGCGCGTCCCCGATCGTGACCTCGCACATCCTCACCACCGACGAGGCGGGCACGCGATGAGCGCCTACGGCAACGCCGACAGCCAGGCCGAGAGCTACGACCGGCTGCTGCCGGAGATCACCCCCGAGAACCAGGCGTACTGGGACGGTCTGACCGAGGGCGAGCTGCGGCTCCAGTGCTGCGACGCCTGCGGCCAGTACCGCTTCCCCGACAGTGAGGTGTGCCCTCGTTGCCTGTCGGCTTCCTTCAGCTGGCGCGCGGTCAGCGGGAAGGGGCGGCTGTGGTCGTGGATCAGGATGCACCAGCGCTACCTCAGCGCCTTCGACGAGGTCAGGCCGTACCTGGTGGCCTACATCAAGCTCGACGAGGGCCCGCCGATCATCAGCACGCTGGTGGCGGAGCCGGACGAGCTCGTCCTCGACCTGCCCGTCCGGGCCGTGTTCGAGCCCGGCTTCAGCGAGCGGACGATCCTCAAGTTCGCCGTCGACGCCACGGAGCCAGCCATGGAGCCAGCCACGGAGCCAGCCACGGAGCCAGCCACGGAGCCAGCCGCATGAGTGCGCCCCCGCCCTTCTCAAGCGAGTTCCTCTACTGGATCGCTCTCGACTTCGGCAGCTCGGACCCGGCGGACCTCGCGCGCTTCCACCGGTTCTACGAGGAGACGCACATCCCGGAGGTCCTTTCCAGGTATCCGGGTTTCGTGTCCGCGCACCGCTTCGCCCTCCAGATACCGGACCCGCGGGGCGACCTCGGCGGGGGCTACCTGGCGGCCTACGAGGTCAAGGACGAGGACGCGGTCGCCGCGTACATCGCCGGTACGACGGCCCCTGGTGGTACACGTCCGCCGTACTCCAACGACCCGCCGCTCTGGCCGGACCTGCTCACCCATCGGTGGCGGGTGGTCTACGAGAAGGTCGCGGAGACCGGACCCTCGACGGGCGCGCCGGGCGCGGTCTACATCATCGGCATCGACCCGCCCGCCGGTCTGGGCGACGACGAGCTGGCCGAGTTCGACGAGTTCTACGTCAACGTCCACATGCCCGAGGCCGTGGCCGTCGGCGGCTTCAGCCGCGGGACCAGGTACACGGTGCGGCGCGAACTGGAGCATCCGGAACCCGGCTGCCCGCGGTTCCTCGCCGTCTACGAGCAGGCCGGCGGCACCGACGAGGAGTCCCGCGCGACGCTGCGCACGCTGGTCGAGTCGACCGACTGGACGCCGGGCCCGGCCTCCTGGCCCAAGAAGACGACGCCGTGGCGGCTCTGGTACCGGCACATCTCGGCCATTCCACGTCCGTCGTCACCCGCTTGAGCCGCCGCGGCCGGCACCGACCACCTGCTTGAGCGACGACCGCCCGTTTGAGCGCCGACCGTCCCGCAACCCTGATGAGGGGGAAACGTGTTCATCCTCGACACCCAGATCCACATGTTCCTGGCCAACACCCCGGAGCGGCCCTGGCCTGACATCGGCGAGAGCTACAACGGGAAGCCGGAGTCCACGGCGGCGCAGATCCTGCCCAGGATGGACGAGCTCGGCATCGACGCCGTCGCGATCGTCCCGGCCATCTGGGCGGGCAACGACAACTCGCCGCAGCTCGCCTGGGCCGCCGAGCACCCGGGCCGGTTCGGCGTGATGGGCAGGTTCGACCTCTGGGACCCCGACCGCGAGCGCATCGAGCGCTGGTTCGACGACCCGTGGATGCGCGGGATCCGGATGAGCTACCCGGACAACCGCGGCCGCGACTGGATCGACGTCGACACGTTCCCGTGGTTCTGGGAGGCGGCCGAACGGCTCGGCATCCCGCTGATGCTGCTGATCTACGGCCCCGAGGTCCGCAAGGTCGCCGCGATCGCGGAGCGCCACCCCGACCTGCGGCTGATCGTCGACCACATGGGCCTGATCATCGGCGACCCGGACACCCAGGACCTCTGGGCGCACATCGACGACATCTTCCCGCTCGTGAAATACCCGAACGTCTACATGAAGTACTCCGCGATCCCCGACTACACCAACGAGCCGTACCCCTACCCGTCGCTTACACCGACCCTACGCAGGGTCTACGACGCGTACGGTCCGCAGCGGCTCATGTGGGCCTCGGATACTACGCGGGTGCGCGGCGCGACCTGGCGGGAGAACCTCGACCACGTCCGGTACACGCTCGACTTCCTCAGCGAGGAGGACAAGGTCTGGATGCTCGGACGGACGGCCGCCGAGGTGCTGAAGTGGCCCCGTCCCGAGGGCGGCTGGGAGTGGGAGCGCACCGCCCCGGGCGGTGCCACCGAGACGGCGCGCTAGCCGATGACACGACCAGACGAGGAGAGAGCCGGCGACCCGGGGACGCTGCGGGTCGTCGAACTCTCCACCGGTGTGGCCGCGAAGGTCTGCGGCCGGCTCCTGGCCGGGCTGGGGCACGACGTGATCCTGTGCGAGCCGCCCGGCGGTGACCCGCTCAGGACGCGTCCGCCCCTGGACGATCGCGGCGTCGGCTTCGCCTTCTCCAGCCTCGACGCCGACAAGCGCAGCGTGGTCGTCGACCTCGACACGGTGGACGGCCGGACGACGCTCGACCACCTGTTGGACCGTGCCGATCTCCTGCTCACCGACCTCGGCCCCACCCGGGCACGGGCCGCGGGCCTCACCGCGGCCGAGATCCGCTGCACCTGGCCGGGCCTCGTCACGGTCGCCATCACCGCGGCGGGCCTCGCCGACCCCCGCTCGGACCACCCCGGCGACAGCCTGCTCGCCGAGTGCCTCGGCGGCCTCGCCTCGATGATCGGCGAGCCGGACCGTCCGCCGCTGAGCCTCGGCGGCGAACAGGCGGCGCACGCCGCCGCGTTCGCGGGCCTCCTCGGCGGCATGCTCGC
>JBOHBY010000657.1:0-4861 GCA_050698635.1 Spirillospora sp. | reverse complement strand
TTCCGCCGCCAGGTCGGCCGTGTCGCGCGGGTCGGGCTGAGCCTCGGCATGGTCGCCGTCCTCGTGGTCCTCGGCGGGACGTACACGCTCGCGGACGGTTTCGAGGTGTCGGCCCGGCAGGCGCTCTACACCGACCCGATCGCCCTGTCCAAGCGCACCAAGTACCAGGAGATCGTCATCACGAAGGCGGTCTCGCTGTCGGGCGCCAGCGACGTGCGGCTGTTCCTGAACGGCGACCTCCAGTTCTCGTCCGTGGACGAGTACCGGTACCACGAGTCGCTCGTCCACCCGCTGATGTCGGGCCCGCACGGACGGGTCCTGATCCTCGGCGGCGGGGACGGCCTGGCGCTGCGCGAGGTTCTGCGCTACAAGGACGTCCAGTCGGCGACGCTCGTCGAGCTCGACCCGGAGATGCTGCGCCTCGCCCGGACGTACGGCCCGATCGCGTCCCTGAACCGGCACGCGTTCGACGACCCGCGCGCCACGGCCGTGGCCGCCGACGCGTTCTCGTGGCTGCGCGGCCTGAAACAGCAGTTCGACGCCGTGATCGTCGACATGCCCGACCCGGACGACGTGTCCACCGCGAAGCTGTACTCGGTCGAGTTCTACGGCATGGTGAAGCGGGTGCTGGCGCCGGGCGGGCGGATGGTCGTCCAGTCCGGCTCGCCGTACTTCGCGCCGAAGTCGTTCTGGAGCATCGAGAAGTCGATCGCCGCCGCCGGGCTGGCGACGACCCCGTACCACGTGGACGTGCCCAGCTTCGGCGACTGGGGCTACGTCCTGGCGTCGCCCGGCGCGAAGCCGGTGCCGAGGCTCGCGCCCGGCGTCTCCGGCCTCCGCTTCCTGGACGGCCCGCTCCTCCAGGCCGCGACGGTGTTCCCCAAGGACCGCCGCGTCCGCGACGTCGAGGTGAACACGCTCGTCCACCCGAGGCTCGTCGAGTACGAGCGCCAGGAGTGGAAGAACGCCTGACCACCGTTCAGGCGGCGTCCCGTCCCCGGCGTAGATTGGCCGGATGGGACGCCACATCTTCACCGAAGAGCACGACGCCTTCCGCGACATGGTGCGTTCCTTCATCGCGAAGGAGGCGGCGCCGTTCCACGCGCAGTGGGAGAAGGACGGCGTCGTCTCGCGCGAGGTGTGGCTGGCCGCCGGACGCGCGGGCCTGCTCGGCATCGACATGCCCGAGGAGTACGGGGGCGGCGGCAACAGCGACTACCGCTACTACGTGATCTTCAACGAGGAGCTGGCGCGGGCCGGGATCCACGGGCCGGCGTTCGGCGTCCACAACGACATCAACGGCGCCTACCTGCGCCGGCTCTGCACGCCGGAGCAGAAGGCCCGCTGGCTGCCCGGCTACTGCTCCGGCGAGATCATCACCGGGATCGCGATGACCGAGCCCGCCGCCGGCTCCGACCTCCAGGGCATCGGGACCACCGCGATCAGGGACGGCGACGACTACGTCCTGAACGGCTCGAAGACGTTCATCTCCAACGGCATCCTCGCCGATCTGGTCATCGTCGTCGCCAAGACCGACCCGTCCGCCGGGTCCAAGGGCGTCAGCCTGCTCGCCGTGGAACGCGGCATGGACGGCTTCGAACGCGGCCGCAACCTCGACAAGGTCGGCATGCACGCCCAGGACACCGCCGAGCTGTTCTTCGACGACGTCCGCGTCCCCGCCTCGAACCTGCTCGGCGAGGAGGGCATGGGGTTCATCTACCTGATGCGGAACCTGGCCCGCGAGCGCCTGTCGATCGGCGCCACCGCGCAGGCCGCCGCCGAGGCCGCGTTCGAGCAGACCCTCGACTACTGCAAGACCCGCGAGGCGTTCGGCCGTCCCATCGGCAGGTTCCAGCACAACCGCTTCACCCTCGCCGAGATGAAGACGGAACTGACCGTCACCCGCGCGTTCACCGACCAGTGCATCGTCAAGGAGGGCGAGGGCGAGCTCACGGCCGAGGAGGCCGCGATGCTCAAGTACTGGAACACCGAACTCCTCAAGACCGTCGTGGACCGCTGCGTCCAGCTCCACGGCGGCTACGGCTACATGACCGAGTACCCCATCGCCAAGGCCTACCAGGACGTCCGCGTCCAGACCATCTTCGGCGGCACCACCGAGATCATGAAAGAGATCATCGGCCGCTCCCTCGGCGTCTAGGCCGGGAGGCGTCCGGGCCGGGTGGCGTCCGGGCCGGGTGGCGTCCAGCGCGGGTGGCGTCTAGGGCGGGGGCGGTCCGAACTTGGACGTCTCCGATCGTGCGCTCTTACCCTCCGGGGAGCTGACAGGGGCGCCGGGGTCAGGAAATCCTGTACATAAGCCACGGCTACCACGGCTACCACGGCTACTGGAGGAGACGCCCATGACCGCTGTCGCTTTTCGGCAGCCACGCTGGTTACAAGGACTGAACGGCCGCGGGCACCAGCTCGGCCTGAACCTCTTCATGTTCATCGTGATCGCGCACTGGGCGGAGCACATCGTCCAGGCGATCCAGATCTGGGCGCTCGGCTGGCCGGTCAAGGAATCCAGGGGCGTCTTCGGCCAGTGGTTCCCCTGGCTGGTGACCTCGGAGGCCATGCACTACAGCTACGCCCTGGTCATGCTGGTCGGCCTGATCCTGCTGCGCCCCGCCTTCCGGGGGCACGGCCGCACCTGGTGGAACATCTCGCTCGGCATCCAGTTCTGGCACCACATCGAGCACCTGCTCCTGCTCATCCAGGCCCAGACCGGCAGCAACATCGCCGGCAAGCCGGTGCCGACCAGCATCATCCAGCTCATCATCCCGCGCGTCGAACTGCATCTCTTCTACAACGGGATCGTGTTCGTCCCGATGGTCATAGCCATGATCCTGCACAAACGAGGCGACGCCACGGGTTCGCACGCCGGCTCGGCCACGTGTACCTGCGCCACGTCGCGCACATGACGTCCGTCCACCCACCGGACGCCGAAGAGCGGCAGGAGCCGCGCGCGCGACGCAGGCCCTCCGGCTTCACGATCACGGTCTCGACCGTCGCCGGCGCGCTCCTGCTGCTCTTCACCGTCCCCAACATGGGAAGCGTGATCCGCGCCGCACGCGCCGACGGGACGCCCGGCACGTTCACCGCCGAGCACCTGTCGTGCATAAAGCACGGGTCGCTGCACGAGAGCTGCACGTGGTACGGCTCGTTCGAGGGGCGTCCCGACCACTACCTGTACGGCGCCGGAAGGGACACCATGAAGGCGGGGGAGAGCGCCCCGGCGGTCGACGTCGGCCGCGGCGAACGGGTCTACGACCCCGACGGGTCCCGGGAATGGATCCCGAACGTCCTGATGATCATCGCCGGCCTCGTCCTGCTCGTCCCGCTGGCCCGCGCGCTACGCCATCTCCTGCTCCGGCGGCGGTCGAACACGTGACACCCCCGGCCCGCTGGCCGATGACGACACCGTGGTGGCCGTCCGCTCGTGACCAGCAGGATCGCGGACTGACCGATGGCGGTCATGTGGGCATCAGTGCCCAGATGACTTTGCCCTGGCCGCTGTGAGAACCGACCCGCGCACGGTGACGAGGCTCAGGTGGGCGGCGGCCGGACGTGGCCAGGGTGGGGTGGGTCGGGGCGCTTTATGATCTTGGGGTGAGGCGTTGGTGGTTTGTTCTGCCGTTGGTCGTGTGCGCGTTGGTGGCGGGGTGCGGGGGTGAGGACGTGAACGGGAGCGTCGAACCCATCGCGCGCAGCACGCTGTCGCAGACCGTGCCTAGCGTTTCGCAGGGGAACCTGGTCAACGCGCTGCCGGAGCCGGCGGATTTCGGCCCCGGTTGGGTCTTCGACACCGAATCGGTCGATGACCACGATTATTTCGAGTTGGTCACCGGCGGTGCGGTGGGCGATGCATGCGAAGGGGCCGATCCGGCACGCGTCGGGCTCCCCGTCATGTCCCCGCACAAGATCACGGCCACGATGAAGCGCGAGGACGGGCCGTCGTCGGTCGAGATGGGGATCGGGGTCGACAGCCCGGCCGCGTCCAGCGACCGGATCACCTTCCTGCGCGCCGTGTACGAGCAGTGTGGCAAGGTCGAGCGCGAGGGCACCGACGAGAAGTTCACCGTCGAGCACGAGATTCTCAAGGTGCCCGGGGTCAAGGCCGACCAGACCCTTGCCGTGCGGGTTACCACGGAGAGGGAGAAGGACGGCGACAAGAAGAAGACGGTGAGCACGAGGGCCTACGCCCGTGTGGGCGGGCTGGTCGTCGGACTCCTCGGCTTCGACGGCGCCGATCCGCGTCCGCATCTCGCGGCGGCTCTCGCCGAGGCGCGCCGCGAACTTCGCCTCTGATCCGTAATTCGCCTCCGACCATAAGGGGGCGGTGAGCGGCGGTCTTCACCGTGTCGAAACCGGGTGGGTGACACGGTTCTGCGCGTGGACAGACGTGAGGAAACGGTCGTGCGGCTTGAGGCCGTACGCAAGGCATACGGGGACGTCGCCGCGCTGGACGGGGTGACGCTGGAGATCCGGCGCGGCGAGGCCGTGGCGGTGATGGGGCCGTCGGGGAGCGGGAAGTCGACGCTGCTCAACATGGTCGCGGGGCTGGACCGTCCGACGGCCGGAACGGTGACGGTGGACGGCGCGGACCTCACCGGCATGCGGGAGGCGGCGCTGGCCAGGTTCCGGCGCCGGCGCGTCGGGATGGTCTTCCAGTTCTTCAACCTGCTCGACGACCTGCCCGCGCTGGAGAACGTGGCGCTGGCGGCCCGGCTGGTCGGCGTGCCGGCGCGCAAGGCGCGGGCGCGGGCGCTGGAACTGCTCGACGAGCTCGGCATCGCCGACCGGCGCGACGCCTATCCGGCGGTGCTGAGCGGGGGCGAGCGCCAGCGGGTCGGGGTCGCGC
>JBOHBY010000656.1:0-2747 GCA_050698635.1 Spirillospora sp. | reverse complement strand
TCCTTGATGCCGCGCTCGGTGTAGCGACCGTTTCGGCACATATCGAATTCCCCGTGGGCGCACGCCCCGCACGGCACCGGGTCGGGACGCCGCACGACGCCGACGACCAGGTCGCCGGGGGCGAAGCCGCTGCCGGACGGGGCGTCCCGCACCCGTCCCAGCGACTCGTGCCCGATGACCAGGCGGTCGCGGCCGGGCGGCGCCCAGCCGTAGTCGCCGGCGGCGATCTCCCGGTCGGTGCCGCACACGCCGACGGCGAGCCCGTCCACGAGCAGGTCGTTCTCGCCGGGCTCCGGGTCCGGGACGTCCGTGACGGCGAGCGAGCCGCACCGCTCCGGCAGGACGGTCAGGGCGCGCATGGAGCTTCTCCTCCCACGGCTGGGCTGTGCCGGCTGGGGCAGCGCGGCGCGGTGCCGCTCTGTCGGGCGTTTCCCCTGGTGGGGGATCCATGTCCCGTGCTCGCCATGTTCCGGTAAAAACCATTCGCGTTCGATTGCGGGGTCGCCTAGCATTTCTCTTACCGATGCGGGGTGGTGCAACGGGAGCATGCAGGCCTCATAAGCCTGGCGATGTGGGTTCGAATCCCGCCCCCGCCACTGAGAATGGCGCCCATTGCGGGAAGAACGTGCCGCCCGCCGGTAAACCGATTGATGCCGTGAAACGTCGTGGCGGCGCGGCGCGTCACCGATAGTCCCCGGATCGTGATCGTGGCGGCGGCCGGCCGGTTCGCGAATGCGCTGGGAAACTCTTTCGCCACCGGCTGTGATCATTGACCGCCGTTCCGTGAATGTTTGGCACGGACTTCATGTCTTTTTGGCACGCAGCGCCCTGGTTGCCCGTTCCAATGCGTCGTACCATCGGGTTGAAGGGCTTTGGAAAGCGCTTTCAGTAGTCGGAGGGCGCTTCTCTGACGCCGATCAGAGAGGAAGGAGACCTGTATGGCCGTCCACAGCACAGACGCGGACCGGACCGACGAACGCGCGGACCGCTGGGTCACGCCCGATTACCAGATCGTGGAGACCTCCCTGGAGGTCACGGCCTACTTCACAGCCGAGGGCTGACCCGTCCGCGATGCGGCTGCTGATACTCGGCACCGCGGCGGGTGGCGGCGTGCCTCAATGGAACTGTGCCTGCGCCGGGTGCGCCGCCGCCCGTACCGAGCCCTCCCTGCGGAGGCGTCATGCCTCCATCGCCGTCGAGGCGGGGGAGGGCCGGTGGTACGTGGTCAACGCGACGCCCGACATCGGCGAGCAGATCGAGGCGTCCGGCCTCCTGCACCCGGGGCCTGAACGGCGCGCCACCCCGATCGCCGGGGTCATCCTCACCGACGCCGAACTCGACCACACTCTTGGCATCGCGCGTCTGCGCGAGGCGTCCGCGCTGCGGATCGTCTCGACCGGCGCGGTGCGCGCCGCCCTGTCCGACGGCCTCCGCCTGGACCGGGTTCTCGCCCCCTATGCCGGCCTTTCCTGGACGACGCTTCCAGAAAAGGACGCGGAAGAACTCGACGGCGGGCCATTGGAAATTCAGGGAATCCGGGTATCGGGCAAACGGCCCCGCTACGCGGCCGAGCTGACCGAGCCCGCAGGAGACTCCTGGGTCGTGGCCTTGCGCATCCGTGACCGGCGCGACGGCAAGGTCCTCGTCTACGCGCCCGCGCTCGCCGGCTGGCCGGACGAACTCGACCGCGCCCTGCGCGCCGCCGACTGCGTCTTCGTCGACGGCACGTTCTGGGACGACGAGGAGCCGATCCGCTCCGGGTTCACCGGGCGGACGTCCACCCAGATGGGCCACCTGCCGATCACCGGCCCCGGCGGCACCGCGGAACGGCTGGCCGAGATGCCCGCCGCGTGGCGCCTCTACACCCATCTGAACAACACCAACCGCCTCGTCGATCCGGACGACGCGGGCCACCGGCGGCTGGCCGCGGCCGGGCTGGAGGTCGCCCGAGAGGGAGCGCTGATCGAACTGTGACCACCCTGAGCACGGGGACTCGCGGGGCCGACGGGCTGGCGACGCGGGACGAGATCGAGGAGCGGCTCCGGGCGCTGGGCGAGGCGCGCTACCACCACCGGCACCCCTTCAACCTGCGGATGCACGACGGCGCCCTCAGCCGCGACGAGCTGCGGCGCTGGGTGCTGAACCGGTTCCACTACCAGCGGCACATCCCGGTCAAGGACGCGCTGATCCTGGCCAAGCTCGGGACGCGGGAGCTGCGCCGGTCGTGGATCCGCCGCGTCCACGACCACGACGGCTCCCCGGACGGCGACGGCACCGACGGCGGCATCGAGCGGTGGCTGCGGCTCGGCGAGGCGGTCGGCCTGGACCGGGGGCTGCTGCTGTCCGGCGACGGTGTGCTGCCCGGCGTCCGGCTGGCGGTGGACGGCTACGTCAACTTCTGCCGGAACGCGTCCACGCTGGAGGCCGTCGCGTCGTCGCTGACCGAGCTGTTCGCGCCCGACCTGATGGCCACGCGGATCGCGGCGTGGGAACGCCACTACCCGTGGGTGGAGCGCGAAGGGCTGCGCTATTTCCAGGTGCGGGTCGGGCAGGGCCGCCGCGACTCGGAGGAGGCGCTGCGGCTCGTCCACGAGTGGGCGCGGACGCCCGCCGACCAGGATCGGGTGCTGGCGGCGTTCACGTTCAAGTGCGAGGTGCTCTGGTCGCTGCTGGACGCGGTCGAGAACGTCCCGGAGGAGGGCTCCGATGGCGGCTGACGCGCCGTGGCGTCCGGCGCTGGACAGGTC
>JBOHBY010000655.1:0-6297 GCA_050698635.1 Spirillospora sp. | reverse complement strand
GCCGCCGATCCCGCGGAACTCTACGGCGTCGTCCCGCCCGACCCGCGCACCCCCTACGACGTGCGGGAGGTCATCGCCCGCGTCGTGGACGGCAGCCGTTTCCAGGAGTTCAAGAAGGAGTACGGCGCCACGCTCGTCACGGGTTTCGCCCGCATTCACGGGCACCCGGTCGGGATCGTCGCCAACAACGGCATCCTGTTCAGCGAGTCGGCGCAGAAGGGCGCGCATTTCATCGAACTGTGCGACCGGCGCAGCGTCCCGCTGGTGTTCCTGCAGAACATCACCGGGTTCATGGTCGGCCGCGAATACGAGGCGGGCGGCATCGCCAAGCACGGCGCGAAAATGGTCACGGCCGTCGCGTGCGCGCGCGTCCCGAAGTTCACCGTCGTCATCGGCGGGTCGTTCGGCGCGGGCAACTACGCGATGTGCGGCCGGGCGTATTCACCGCGCTTCCTGTGGATGTGGCCGAACGCCCGCATCTCCGTCATGGGCGGGGAGCAGGCGGCGAGCGTCCTGGCGACCGTCCGGCGCGACCAGTTGGAAGGGCGCGGGGAGGAATGGCCCGCCGAGGCGGAGGAGGCGTTCAAGGCGCCGATCCGCGAGCAGTATGAGGCGCAGGGCAACCCGTACTACTCGACGGCCCGGCTCTGGGACGACGGCGTGATCGACCCGGCCGACACCCGGCGCGTGCTGGGCCTCGGGCTGTCGGTCGCCGCGAACGCACCGCTGGAGCCGGTCGGCTACGGCGTCTTCCGGATGTGAGGGTGTTGATGTTCGACAGCGTCCTGGTCGCCAACCGGGGGGAGATCGCCGTCCGCGTGTTCCGCACGCTGCGGCGGCTGGGCGTGCGCGCGGTGGCCGTGCACACCGACGCGGACGCGCGGGCCCGGCATGTGCGGGAGGCCGACGAGGCGTTCCGCGTCCCGTCGTATCTCGACATCGACGCCGTGATCGAGGCGGCGCGGGCGTCCGGGGCGCGGGCCGTCCATCCCGGGTACGGGTTCCTGGCCGAGAACACCGCCTTCGCGCGGGCGTGCGGCGAGGCGGGGCTGGTGTTCGTCGGCCCGCCCGCCGGGGCGATCGAGGCGATGGGGGACAAGATCCGCGCGAAGCGGACGGTCGCCGCGGCCGGTGTCCCCGTCGTCCCCGGACGCGACGAGCCGGGCCTGGCCGACGCCGAACTGGAGGCCGCCGCCCTGGAGGTCGGGCTTCCGGTGCTGGTCAAGCCGTCGGCCGGGGGCGGCGGGAAGGGCATGCGGCTCGTCCGGGACGCGGCCGACCTGCCGGACGCGATCGCGTCCGCCCGCCGCGAAGCGCGCGGCTCCTTCGGCGATGACACGCTCCTGGTCGAGCGGTTCATCGAGAACCCCCGGCACATCGAGATCCAGGTCTTCGCCGACGCCCACGGCAACGCCGTCCACCTG
Source organism: Spirillospora sp. (assembly GCA_050698635.1). Taxonomy (GTDB): domain Bacteria; phylum Actinomycetota; class Actinomycetes; order Streptosporangiales; family Streptosporangiaceae; genus Spirillospora. Next base: position 4,873 of record JBOHBY010000655.1, on the reverse strand, counting down.
GGCGAACGCGAGTGCAGCCTGCAACGCCGCCACCAGAAGATCGTCGAGGAGTCCCCGTCCCCCCTGCTGGACGCCGCCGCCCGCGAACGGATGGGCGCCGCCGCCGTGGCCGCCGCGCAGGCCGTCGGGTATGTGGGCGCCGGGACGGTCGAGTACATCGTCTCCGCCGACCGTCCCGAAGATTTCTTCTTCCTTGAGATGAACACGCGGCTCCAGGTCGAGCACCCCGTCACCGAGTTCGTCACCGGCCTTGACCTGGTCGAACTCCAGCTCCGGGTCGCCTCGGGCGAGGAGCTGCCCTTCTTCCAGGGCGACGTGACGCTCGACGGCCACGCGATCGAGGCGCGCATCTACGCCGAAGATCCGGCGCGCGGGTTCCTGCCGACCGGCGGGCGCGTCCTGGCGCTCTCCGAGCCCGAGCACGCCCGCGTCGATTCGGGGCTCGACGCCGGGACGGAGGTCGGCGGGGCCTACGACCCGATGCTCGCGAAGGTGATCGTCCACGGCTCCGACCGGGCCGAGGCGCTGCACCGGCTCGACCGGGCGCTGGCCTCGTACACGCTGCTGGGCGTCCCGACGAACGTCGCGTTCCTGCGGCGCCTGCTGGCCCATCCGTCGGTCGTGTCGGGGGATCTCGACACGGGCCTGGTCGAGCGTTCGCTCGACGAGCTGACCGCGGACGCGTCCGTCCCGCCGCCCGAGGTCCTGGCCGCCGCCGCGCTGGAACGGATGCTGGCCCTGGAGTCCGGCGGCGACGACCCGTGGGACGTCCCGGACGGCTGGCGTCCCGGCGCGCACGCCTGGGCGCCGTGGATCATCACCCCGTCCGGCGGTGATCCGGTGGAGGTGCGCGTCCAGGGACGGGCCGCGTCCGCGCGCGTCGCCATCGGTGAGGGCGAACCGGTCGCGGCGTCGCTGAGCGGGCCGTTCACGCTCACCTACGCTGGAAGGACGAGCTCGTTCGAGGCCGCCCGCGACGGCCACACGCTGTGGCTCGGACGCGGCGGGAGCACCTGGGCGCTGAGCGAGCACGTCCGCGCCGAGGGCGGTGCCGCTGCGGCGGCGGCCGGCGACGGGGTGCTGCGCAGCCCGATGCCGGGGACGGTCCTGGCCGTCAAGGCGGCCGAGGGCGACCGGGTCGCCGAGGGGCAGCCGCTCGTGGTCGTCGAGGCGATGAAGATGGAGCACACCGTCACCGCGCCGCTCGCGGGCGTCGTCACGCAACTGCCGGTCCGCGCGGGCGCCCAGGTCGCGCTCGACGCCGTCCTAGCGGTCATAGAGGAGGCCCGATGACCGGAGCGGAGCGAGGATCTTCGGGCGGACGCCCCGGGGGTCTGGGGGTCGTCCCCCAGAAAGGCAGGGCATGACGATGCGGGTTCCCTTGCCCGGTCTTCCCGGCGAGGTCACGATCTACGAGGTCGGGCCGAGGGACGGGCTGCAGAACGAGAAGGCGGTCGTCCCGGTGGACGTCAAGTCCGAGCTCGTGACGCGGCTGGCGGACGCGGGCCTGCGCACGATCGAGACGACCAGCTTCGTCCATCCGAAATGGGTGCCGCAGCTCGCCGACGCCGAGGAGCTGCTGAACGTCCTTCCTCGCTCCCCCGAGCTGCGCTATCCCGTCCTGGTCCCGAACGAGCGGGGCCTGGAGCGGGCGCTCGCCAACGGCGTCACCGAGATCGCGATCTTCGGTTCGGCGACCGAGACGTTCTCCCGGCGCAACCTGAACCGCACGGTGGACGAGTCGCTGGCGATGTTCGCCCCGGTCGTCGGCCGTGCCCGCGCGGAGGGGCTGTGGGTGCGGGCGTACGTGTCGATGGTGTGCGGCGACCCGTGGGAGGGGGACGTGCCGATCGAGCGGGTCGTGTCCGTCGCGTCCCGGATGATGGACCTCGGCTGCTCGCAGCTCAGCCTCGGCGACACCATAGGCGTCGGGACGCCCGGCCAGGTCACCGCGCTGATCGAGGCGCTCGGCGCGGCGGGGATCGGCACCGACCGGCTCGCGGTCCACTTCCACGACACCTACGGGCAGGCGCTCGCCAACACGCTCGCCGCGCTGCGCGCGGGTGTGACGGTCGTGGACGCGTCCGCCGGAGGTCTCGGCGGCTGCCCGTTCGCGGGGAGCGCCACCGGCAACCTGGCCACCGAGGACCTCGTCTGGATGCTGCACGGGCTCGGCATCGAAACGGGCGTCGACCTCGACAAGCTCGTCGAGACGAGCCAGTGGCTGGCAGGCCGTCTCGGGCGCCCGAGCCCGTCCCGCGTAGTCCAGGCCCTCGCACCCGCAACGGAGACATGATGATCGACTTCACGCTCACCGAGGAGCAGGACGAGTTGCGGCGCACGGTCGAGCGGTTCGCCCGCGAGACGGTCGCGCCGGTGATCGGGGACCTGTACGAGCGCGGCGAGTTCCCGTACGAGATCGTCGCCGCGATGGGGAAGATGGGCCTGTTCGGGCTGCCGTTCCCGGAGGAGCACGGCGGTATGGGCGGCGACTACTTCACGCTCTGCCTGGCGCTGGAGGAGCTGGCCCGCGTCGACTCGTCCGTCGCGATCACGCTGGAGGCCGGGGTGTCGCTGGGCGCGATGCCGATCTACCGGTTCGGGTCGGCGGAGCAGAAGAGGACGTGGCTGCCGCGCCTCACCTCCGGCGAGAACCTGGCCGGGTTCGGCCTCACCGAGCCGGGCGGCGGCTCCGACGTCCCCGGCGGCATGCGCACGACCGCCCGGCTTGACGGCGACTCGTGGGTGATCAACGGGTCGAAGGCGTTCATCACCAACTCCGGCACCGACATCACCGCGTTCGTGACCGTCACCGCGTTCACCGGCGAGGGCGAGATCTCCACGATCATCGTCCCGAACGGCACGCCCGGGTTCACGGTCGGGCGCAAGTACTCCAAGGTCGGCTGGTCGGCGTCCGACACCCGCGAGCTGTCGTTCGACGACGTGCGCGTCCCCGCCGCGAACCTCGTCGGGGAGCGGGGCCGCGGCTACGCGCAGTTCCTGCGCATCCTGGACGAGGGTCGCATCGCGATCGCCGCGCTGTCGGTCGGCCTGGCCCAGGGCTGCGTGGACGAATGCCTCCGCTACGTGCGCGAACGCGAGGCGTTCGGCAAGGAGATCGGCCGCTACCAGGCCGTCCAGTTCAAGGTCGCCGACCTGGAGACGCGCGCCCACACCGCCCGCCTGGCCTACTACGCCGCCGCCGCGAGGATGCTGGCGGGCGAACCGTTCAAGAAGGAGGCGGCGATCGCGAAGCTGGTCGCCTCCAACGCGGCGATGGACAACGCCCGCGACGCGACGCAGATCTTCGGCGGCTACGGGTTCATGAACGAGTACGCGGTCGGCCGGTTCTACCGGGACGCCAAGATCCTCGAGGTCGGGGAGGGGACGTCCGAGGTCCAGCGGATGCTGATCGCCCGCGCGCTCGGACTCCCGCCGTCCTGACCGACTCGACCTGACTCGACCCGATATGTCCACCCGTGGGGTTGCCTTTACCGCAACTTGCCGACAACCCCCATAAACGTGATCCAAAGGGTGACCAGCCTCATTAGTATGTGGTGCGTGCCACCGCACCGACCGATAGGGGCTTCCTGTGCCGGACACAGCGGACAGTGAACCGCGCTCGGCTGATCTGCGGACCGACGTCGCCCACTCGGCCCGGGTCTACGACTACCTGCTCGGCGGCAAGGACAACTACGCCGCCGACCGGGAGGCCGCCAAGGAGATCGTGAAGATCGCGCCCTATATGCGCACGTCGATGCGCGCCAGCCGCAACTTCATGGTCCGGGTGGCGCGGCACCTGGCCGCCGACTGCGGCGTCCGGCAGTACCTCGACATCGGGACCGGCCTGCCCACCTCGCCCAACCTGCACGAGGTCGTCCAGGACGTCGACCCGACGGCCCGCATCGTGTACGTCGACAACGACCCGATCGTGCTCGTGCACGCCCGCGCCCTGCTGACCAGCACCCCCGAGGGGCATTCCCGCTACATCCAGGCCGACCTGAGCGAGCCGGACGACATCCTGACCGCGCCGGTGGTGCACGAGACGCTCGACCTGGACCGGCCGGTCGCGCTGTGCCTGCTCACCGTGATCCACTTCGTCCACGACGACGACGAGGCGCAGCGCGTCGTGCGCAAGCTCCTGGAGCCGCTGCCGTCCGGCAGCTACCTGGCCCTGTCCACGATCAACATCGAGAGCGCCGCCGGGCCCGTCCGGGACGCGGTGAAGAAGCACAACGAGCACGGGATCCGCTCGAAGGGCCGGACGACGGCGCAGATCACGAGCTTCTTCGACGGCCTGGACCTGGTCGAGCCCGGCGTGGTCCCCGTCCACCACTGGCGCCCGGACGCCGAGGCCCGCACGATCGACGACTCGCAGGTGTCCATCTACGGCGGGCTGGCCCGCAAGCCCTGACGGCGCGCCGTGAAGGCCGTGAGATCGGACAGCTCGTGCCGGGTCACGTCGGCGAAGCGGCGGCGGAGCCCGTCCTCGACGCGGCGGAGCTGATCGTCCGGTAGCCGGAAGCGGCGCGCGCCCCTTGTCGGCCGCCTGCCGCCGTGCCAGGCGATCAGCACCCGGCCGCCGGGACGCGTGACGCGGCGCAGCTCGTCCAGCCCGCGTTCCAGGCACGGCCACAACGCGACGCTGTTCACCGAGACGACGCGGTCGAACTCGGCGTCGCCGAACCCGGTGTCCGCCGCGGACCCGAGCCGGAGCTCGGCCTCCGGCGCGTGCCTGCCGGCCATGGCCCGCATCGCCGGGGACGGGTCGACGCCGCAGACGCGTCCGGCGGGCGTCCGGACGAGCCGCCGGATCAGGCCGCCGGGCCCGTACCCGACCTCCAGCACCCGCTCCCCCGGCCGGACGCCGAGC
>JBOHBY010000654.1:0-3224 GCA_050698635.1 Spirillospora sp. | reverse complement strand
CAACAAGTGGGACCTGCTGGACGAGGAGCGTCACCACTACCTGGAACGCGAGATCGACCGGCAGCTCCACCACGCCCGCTGGGCGCCGCGCGTGAACGTGTCCGCCAAGACGGGGCGGCACATGGACAAGTTCGTCCCGGCCATCGAGACGGCCCTTGACGGCTGGAGCACCCGCGTTCCGACGTCCAAGCTCAACCAGTTCTTCGCCGACCTCGTCAGCTCGCACCCGCATCCGGTGCGCGGCGGCAAGCAGCCGCGCGTGCTGTTCGCGACGCAGGCGGGGGTGCGGCCGCCGCGGTTCGTGCTGTTCACGTCCGGGTTCCTGGAGGAGGGGTACCGGCGGTACATCGAGCGGCGGCTGCGCGAGGAGTTCGGTTTCGAGGGGACGCCGCTCGACATCGCGATGAAGATCCGCGAGAAGCGCGGCAAGGGCAGGAAGTAGCGGGATCGTCGCGCGGAGGCCGGCCCGTCCGGGGATCTTCCCGGGCGGGCCGTGGCATGTCAGGATGCCTCTACGGCCGCCCGTGTAAGTCTTCCATTACTCGTGGGCCGGGGACGAGGAGGCGACGTGAGGTTCCTGCTGCTCATCTCCTGCGCCGTCGGGTGCGTGGCGCTCAGCTTCGCCTGGCGGGAGCCGTGGATCGGCGGCGTCGGTCTGCTGGTCGCCTTCGCCGCGATGTTCACCGACCGCGACGACGTGCGGCTGGACGAGGAGCGGGGCAGCCACGAGACGACCAAGACCGTCCGCGACATGCGACGACGCGACCGCCACCGGCCGTAAGGGTCGCCGGGGCCGGCTAGCGGTCGTAGCGGGGCTCGCCCGCGATGCGCTGGTCGCCGGGCGGTGCCGAGGTCGACGCGGGCGGGTTCTCCCGCGCGTACCGTCCGTACACCAGCGGCTGCGTGGTGGTCGCGCCCGCCCGGCCGTCGTCCGGTGACTCCGACTCCCGGACGCCGATCACGGCGAAGCGGCCGAGCGCCAGCCCGGCGAGGAACGCGACGACGACGCCGAGGCCGGTGAACCCGGACAGCTGCTCGGCGAGCCGCTGCCCCTCGCCCGACCCGAGCGGGACGCCGATGCCGTCCACGTCCCAGAGCGTGGCGACGGACGTCCCGACGACGAACCAGGCGCCGCCGAGCGCGGCGACCCAGGCGCCGAGCATCGCGAACGCGCGGTTGGCGGCGGCGAGCACGACCAGCCCGCCGAGCACCACCGCCACGGCGGGCGCGATGACGAGCTGGAGCCGGTCGGTGTCGTACACCCAGGCGTCGTCCGGGGCGAACCCGAAGTCGAAGTAGGGGCCGGCGAAGGGGAGCAGACCGCCCCAGAGGCCGAGCAGCACCAGCAGCGTGCCGCTCAGGCCGCCCCGGGAGCGTGGAGCGCGCATGGTCCCAGTCATGATCATTCCTCCTGACCGGGCGTGTGATTCTGGTTTAAACCACCATTACCCCCGCAAGTCCACTCCACACGGGCGGGGCGAGAGGAGCGAGCCGCATGGGAGCCGACAGTCCAGGGACCTGTCTCGACGTCGTCTACGCGCGCGAGGAGCCGCCCGAACGCTGGGAGGCCGCCGTTTTCCTCGCGGGCCCGACGCCCCGGTCACCCGAGGTCGCGTCCTGGCGTCCGGACGCGATCGACGTGCTCCGCGAGCGCTGGCGCGGGCCCGGGAGGCTGGTCGTGTTCGTTCCCGAGCACCGGCATGGCATCCATGACGACTATGTCGGCCAGGTCGAGTGGGAGGAGCGCTGCCTGCACCTGTCCGACGAGGTGATCTTCTACGTGCCGCGCGACCTGGACACCCTGCCCGCGTTCACCACCAACGTGGAGTGGGGGATGTGGCACGACAGCGGACGCGCCGTCTTCGGCGCCCCGCCGCAGGCCCCGAAGAACCGCTACCTGCTGCACTACGCCGCCAAGTCGGGTGTGCCGACGGCGACCGACGTCCCGGCGACGGTGGCGGCGGCCCTCGACCGGATCGGGCCCGGCGCGTCCCGGACGGGCGGCGAACGGGAGATCCCGCTGCTGCTGTGGCGCGAGGAGCCGGTGCGGCGCTGGTACGCGGGCCAGCGCGCGGCGGGCAACGTCCTGCTCGGCGCGCGGGTGGTGTTCCGGTTCGGCAACCACTGGGCGCTGCACGTCCGGATGCACGTCGCGGCCGAGGGACGGGTGAAGGACAACGAGATCGTCGTGGGGCGTCCCGACGTCTCCGTGGTCGTTCTGTACCGGCCAGGGGAGACGCTCGACGAGACGGAGGTCGTGCTCGTCCGGGAGTTCCGGAGCCCGTGCGTGAACGGGTTCGTCCACGAGCTGCCGGGCGGTTCCGGGAAGGGCGACCCGCCGGAGGTCGCGCTGGCCGAGGTGGCGGAGGAGACAGGCCTGGCGCTGGACGCGGCGCGGCTGCGCGAGCACGGGACGCGGCAGGTGAACGCCACGATGTCCGGGCACCGGGCGCACCTGTTCTCCGCCGGGATCACCGGCGACAAGCTGGCGCTGCTCGCCTCGCCCGGGATGACGCACGGGCTGGAGGCCGACGGCGAGCGCACCTACGTGGAGGTGGCCGCGTTCGGGCGGATCAGGCGGGAGCGCCTCGTCGACTGGTCCTGCCTCGGCATGATCGCGGAGGTTCTGCTGGAGGTGCGCTGAGGCCGCAACTGCAATGGAGAGTGATGTTACTGGCTGGCAATGTCTGGCCTTGTGTCGCTCTTTTCCTCGCATCTGCGGATCGCTAGGGTGGGCTCCGTGACGACGTTCCGGATCAGTGAGGCGGCGGCGCTGCTCGGGGTCAGCGCGGACACGGTCCGGCGCTGGGTGGACGGCGGGCGGCTCCCGGCGTCGCGCGACGAGCACGGGCACCGGCTGATCCCGGGCGCCGAGCTCGCCTCGTTCGTGCGCGACCAGGCCCGCGGCGGGGGCGGGGGTGCGTCGTCAGGGGAGGGCGTGCGGTTCTCCTCGGCGCGCAACCGGATGCGGGGCATCGTGACCGACGTCGTCCGCGACGGGGTGATGGCGCAGGTGGAGATCCAGGCCGGGCCGTTCCGGGTCGTGTCGCTGATGAGCCGCGAGGCCGCCGACGACCTCGGGCTGCGCGTCGGCGTGGTCGCCGAGGCCGTCGTGAAGTCCACCAACGTCATCGTCGAGCTGCCGGACTGAGGAGCATCATGCGCAACCCGACCGCCCCGACCGCCCCGACCGCCCCGACCGCCGTCGTGGCCAACCTGCACGA
>JBOHBY010000653.1:0-2590 GCA_050698635.1 Spirillospora sp. | reverse complement strand
CGTCGGCTGGGCCGGGCTGACGGTGCCGATCCGCGTCCAGGGCGATCCGCCACGCCAGGGCGAAAACGGCCAGCGCATTGCGACCGTTACAGCAGGAGCGGCACACGTCCCCCTAGAGCTCGGACAGCCCCTGGACGAGCCGTCCATCCTCAAACGCCTGATCCGCCTAGCCTGACCCACCCACTCACCCACCCAACGCCTTAGCCGCACAACGGCCCAGAGAGACGACGCCCAAACACAAAGCAGCCCAGGCAAACAGCGGGCTCACGCACGGCCCGGTCACGCGCACAGCCGGGTCACGCGCACACAGCCGGGTAGCGCACGGCCGGGTTAGGCGTAGAGGGCCGATAGGAAGCGGATTAGTAGGGCTTCGCGTGTTGTGGGCGGTAGCGCGTTGAGGATGGTGTTCACCGTGGCCATCGCCGGGTCGCCGCCACCTGACAGGTCCACGCCGACGGAGGCTAGGAGGGCGGCGAAGCCTGCGTCGTCGAGGGCGTTGAGGTCGAGGACGTCGAGGGCGTCCAGGGCGTCCAGGGCGTCCAGGGCCTCTACCAGGCCGGACGGGACGTCGGGCGGCCCGGCGGCGCGGGCGGCCTTCGTGGAGTCTGCCAGCGCCGCTAGGAGTGCGCCGGAGTCGCTGACACCGGTCAGCGTGAAGTGCAGGTTCGGCGGAATGCCCTGGTAGGAGAGTTGGGGCTGGAAGAACCAGCCGCGCGCCCGTGCCTCGTCGGCGACGACGAACACGTCCAGCGCCGGGTCGTCGGACGCGACCGCGACGAGCGGAACGACCGGCTCGCCGAGGACGCGCAGGCCTGGGATCTCCGCGACCCCGGCGATGAGTGTTTCCGCTGCATTCATGGCGTTCGCGGCCAGCTCGCGGTAGCCCTGCGCGCCGACCGCGTTGAGGGTCGCCCAGGCGGCGCCGAGCGGTCCGGCGCTCCTGCTGCTCTGCACGCCCGCGTTGATCACGGTGTAGCCGGGCCACTGCGCCGAGGCGAAGTAGGCGTGGCGGCGCAGCGACTCGTCCGCGAACAGCACGACCGAGGCACCCTTGGGCGCGTAGCCGTATTTGTGCAGGTCGCAGGACAGCGACGTCACGCCGGGCACGGACAGGTCGAACGGCGGGACGTCGCGTCCGGTGTCGCGCAGCCAGGGCAGGACCCAGCCGCCGACGCACGCGTCCACATGGCAGCGGACTCCGGCGGAGGCGGCGACGGCCGCGATCTCCGGAACGGGGTCCATGACGCCCTGCGGGTAGGACGGCGCCGACGCGACCACCAATACGGTGCGGGACGTCAGCGCGGCGGCGGTCGCGGCGGGGTCGGCGCGGAACGACGCGTTGACCGGGACGTGGACGACCTCTAGGCCCAGGTAGTGCGCGGCCTTGTGGAACGCAGGGTGCGCCGTCACCGGCAGGACGATCTGCGGCCGCCCGTCCACCGGACACGCGTCCCGCGCCGCCTTGACGGCCAGCATGATCGACTCCGTGCCGCCGCTGGTGAATACACCGGAACCACCGCCGAGCCTGGCCGCGACGGCGCCGACGACCTGGCGTTCGAGGGCGACGATGCTGGGGAACGCGGTCGGGTCCAGGCAGTTGACCTCCAGCATCTCCTGGTAGGCGGTGGCGGCGAGGTCGTGCACGGCGGCGCGTCCGGTGTCGTAGACGTAGGCGGTGACCTGGCCGCCGCGCACGGGCAGGTCGGCGTCCCGCAGCCGCGCGAGCTCGGCGAGCAGCTCACCGGCCGGGCGACCATTCTCGGGAAGGCCGCTCTCGGCGAGGCCGCTCTCGGGGAGATGGTCAGACCGCATGTTCCGGTGTTTCCTCACTACGTCGGTGGACGGCCGCAAGCCGCTGGTACGCCAGCAGCAGCGGGATGCTCAGCAGCAGGAGCAGCGCGGGGACGACCGTGAATCCGGCGGTCAGCCCGGTGAGCGCGGAGCCCGGCTGGACGACGGGCTCGTCGAGATCGGACGAGCGGAACGACGACGCCGCCAGGATCAGCGCGAGGACACCGGGTCCGAGGGCGAGCGCGCCGGTCTCGGCGGCCGTCCACAGGCCGGTGAACGCCCCGGACTGCGCGTGGCCCGTCCGTCCCGTGTCGGCATGGACGGTCTCGGGCAGCAGCGACAGCGGAAGCAACTGGACGGCCGCGTAGCAGACGCCGATCATCGCGCTGAGCGCCAGCACCCCCGCCGTCGACGAAATCACCGGATACAGCGCGGCGGCCGTCACCGCGAACAGCGCGAGGCCCGCCGCGTAGCAGCCGACCACCCCGTACCTGCGCGCCAGCCACCGCCACAGCGGCACCGCGAACGCGCCCGGCCCGACCATGCAGACGAACATCGCGGACGTGAGCCCGTAGTCGTCCAACCGGTAGGTCGCGACGTACGGCGCGCCCGCCAGCATGATCGCGACGGCGAGGGTGTGCGCGACGTAGGCGCCGAGCAGCAGGAAGAACGGCCTGTTTCCGCGTGCCGTGCGCAACGCCGCGACCAGGCCCAGGGGCCGCGGCCCCGGACGGGACGGTATCCAGCGGTTCGCCAGCGTGCTCGCGACCATCGCGGCGCCCATCACGAGCCCGATCAC